>NZ_JBEXYL010000083.1:0-35640 GCF_040630895.1 Streptomyces sp. NPDC005728 | reverse complement strand
TCGGACGCCTGGGCCGAGTTCGTGCCCTTCCTCTCCTTCGACGTCGAGATCCGCAAGGTCATCTGCAGCACGAACGCGATCGAGAGCGTCAACGCGCGGATACGCAAAGCAGTTCGCGCTCGGGGCCACTTCCCGTCGGAGACCGCGGCCCTCAAATGCGTCTACATGGCGCTGATGAGCCTCGACCCGACCGGCAAGGGCCGCAAGAGGTGGACCATGCGATGGAAGGCACCCCTGAACGCCTTCCAGATCGCCTTCGAAGGCCGGCTCACCCCGGCCAATAACTGAACCTCAACAACCAAGATCAGCCGTTAAATTGACACACCCTTGATTAGACACTCCCCTTCCAAACGGGGCCAGCCGACGCAGATCGCCGTCCCCCTCCGAAGGCGACCGCATCAGAGCGGCAACTCGGGAGGGCGACTGCTGGTCTCATTTTCACCACGGGACCTGTCCGCCTTTTCATCTAAAGGAAAACGGACAACGTCGCTAGGATCGTCCCAGCTCATGAAGTGTCGTCCCCGCCCACGCGGGGGTAGCTCCGCGGCCAGCGGCTTCTGCCACTTCTGCGGCACGTCGTCCCCGCCCACGCGGGGGTAGCTCCAACTGTGCGTGACGGCGTGGCGGACGTGGCCGGTCGTCCCCGCCCACGCGGGGGTAGCTCGTACGCCGGTCAGGCCATGGCCGGATGGGCGCAATCGTCCCCGCCCCCGCGGGGGTAGCTCCCGGGGACTTCTCCGGCTGTTCCCCGCGCAGCGGTCGTCCCCGCACCCGCGGGGGTAGCTCGCTGTCGGTAGGGAGTGCCTGGGCAGCCCGCTCATCGTCCCCGCCCACGCGGGGGTAGCTCGATCAGCCACGCGCTGGCCTCCTCGCCCCGTTGATCGTCCCCGCCCACGCGGGGGTAGTTCGCTGGGCAGCTCCGTACCGTCCTCGGCCTGCAGGTCGTCCCGGCGCACGCGGGGGTAGCTCGAGCGGCCTGGCCTTGCCCACCATCGTCGTGATGTCGTCCCCGCGCGTGCGGGGATGGTCCCCGCACCTGGCCGACCTCGTACCAGGGCGCCGTGTGCTCCCCGCGCACGCGGGGATGGTCCTCGTGCCCCGCTCCATACTGGCTGGGGGGTGGGAAGCTCGAGGCCGTAGGCTTGACGGCCTTCCGTGTGCGAGGGGGAGGTTCCGCAGACAGGCTGGGCTTTGAAGGGCCGGATCGTCGTGATCCCCGCGTCTGCGGGGATGCCCTCTTCCCCACCCTCCCGCGTCAGCCGTTCTATCTGCCGGCAATTTTCTGCTCCCCGCGCGTGCGGGGATGGTTCCGTGCCCGGCCACCTCCGGGGCGATGGCTGCCCGCCGCTCGCGCAGGGATGCGCCAGCGGCCGGGAGCTCCCACGCGCGTTCGGTGACCAGCGTGCCGATCGCTGCCCCGAGGCCCATCGGGTCGCGCCCGTCCTGGCGCACCGTACGGACCGGACGCGGCTTATGCTTCGCCTTCTGGCCGCCGCCGTTCTTCCGCGCGGCTTCCATCGCGGCCCGCAGCGCGACGCGGGCCATGTCGACGCCGGACATCTCACAGCCACTCATGCCTGCCCCCACGGGGTGTGGCCGAGGTCCAGATGCCCGAGACCGGACAGGCGCTGCACGGTCTCGACGAACGCCCGGGTGAACAGGCGTTGCGCCGACGCCTTGCCGTACCGCTCGATGTGGTCGTGGACGACCTGGTGGTCGTGCGCGGCGCGGGTGCGGCAGTCCAGCACCTGCTCGCGGGTCAGGTCCTCGAGGACCAGCTCCTGGTCGACACCGCCGACCTCCGGTTCCGGGGTCGGGGCGACCGCGGCCGGGCGGGGCCTGGGCAGCACGACCGAGGCAACTGGCGCGGCCGGGACGGCGTCCTCGGGCTGCGCGACCGCAGCTTCGGTACGGACCTGAGCTGCGGCAGCCTGCCGAACACGGGCCTGCTCCCACTCGTGCTCACGGGCCCACGCCCTGGCCGTCACGTCCTGGTGCAGCTGGTGCGCGGTGGCCGCCCGCCGCTCCGCCTCCGAGGCCCCGGGCATTGCGGCGTCGACCCTGGCCGCGATCGCGATGCGCTGCGCACGGCGATCAGCCTGCCGGTCCTCGCACCGGGGGCAGTCCCGGCCGGAGTCCAGGAGCACCCGGTCATCACACCGCACATCGCCGCACTCCTGGCGCTGCGGCAGGCCCCGGCCGATCAGCCAGCCCACCGGGTCCTGGATCGGCCAAGCCATCCGCATCTGGTCGGCCAGACGCCGGGCGAGCCGGTCGGCGAGGACCTGCGGCGCATCCGCACGGCCGGCGAACCCAACCACCCGGGCCAGCTCGCTGCGAGCAGCGGCTTCCACCAGGCGGCGGGCGGACTGACGTACTAGGCGCGCCCAGACCAGGTCGACCGGGGCCAGGACGGCCCGCAAGTCCTCCGGCGGCAGGGGCACCCTCCCCCGCTGCTGTCTGCCCTGAAGCTCTCTGTCCAGGACCCGCACCGAAGTGCCGACCACCGGCCCGCGGTTGGGCTTCTTGCTGCTGATCGACGGGGACGTCTTCGGCTGTTCCCCGCGCAGCGGGCCGCCGTCCTCACGCATGCACGCGCGGTCCGGCAGATCACCGGACCCACTACGGCCTTCGCCGGAAAAGCCAGTAGAGAGAGCGAGAGGAGGGACGGGAGTAACCACGTGAGGGTGATCAGTGTGAAGGGCTGCCGCAACGTCGGGCTCTGCAACGGCCCCCTCATCTGTCACCGGCACGCCGCTGACTTGCGGAGCTTCCTTCGGCTCCCGCGCTTCATTAGCCCCTGCCGCAACATCGGGGTCTGAAAACACGGGCTCCAGGGCCTCCGTAGGGTTCTCCCGGACAACGTCGGCAACCGTGCGGTCGTGCGCGGCGGCGACCGCCGGCACCATCAGCCGCGACCGGTTCGCCAGCCCGGAACCAGTCTGCAGACGCACCCGGCGCACCAGATCCCGGTCCTCCAGGCGCTCCAACACTCGCTCACCACGCGAGACCTTGCAACCCAGCAGCCGGGCCAACGTCGTCGCCGCCCGGCCGCGCTTGGCGTCCGCCGTCCCGCCACACTGCCGCACCCGCCCGGTCTCCCGCGCCTCCAGCACTAGCAGCAGCAGCGCCAGCCGGTCCGTCGCCGCGCCCCGACCGGTACGCGTACCGATCAGCCCGGCCGGGATCACACGCCCGTTTTTCAGCGTCCAGCCCGGAGCCATCACGGTCTCCAGCAGCCGCAGCAGCATCGCGTACTCCCTTTTCGACAGGTTCAGCGGGTGTCCGACCACACCGTGTGCCGCCCACAGCGGCAGTACCTTGCACTTCAGCCCGTCGTCCTGGCCGTACTCGCCCTCCGCCGTCTCCACTGAGACCACACCGGACCGGCGCAGCAGCGGCAGCACATCGGAGGCCACGTACGACGCGGACAGCCCGAGCCACCGGCCCAGCTCCGAGGTGCGGATCTCCACTACGCCGGTCTCCGACGGCGTGCGCGACGCCAGCACCAGCACCGCCAGGCGCACCGCGTCCAACGCATCGTCCAGGCCGGCGACGTCCAGCAGCGTTCGCACTGCACCGCCCAGCCGCGCCCGGGCATCCCGTCCCAAAACCAGTGGGTGCGCCGGACCACGCTGCGGTACCGGGCCTGCCTGCGCGGGCACCGATCGCAGTCGACGCCCCGGCAAAGCACCGCGCGGGCCCTCGATCAGGGCAGCGGCCGACGCCGCAACAGCGCTCACCGGGCACTCCCGGAGTACGGGCGCAGAATGCAGGCGCCGTCCCGCGGTGCGGGGAGAAGTGAGCCGAGCGGGAGTCGAACAGGCAGACATCCGTGAGGAATCGGACTGTGAAATGCCTCAAGATGGGATGTCACAGGCTCGCATATGCGGATGAAACGGGCGTATCTGGGCTGGCGAAAACCCAAGAGGTCATGCAGAATGACGACGTCTCCTTCCTCGGAAGGTGCGACGAAGCCCTACAAGGCTTCGGGTTCTGGGAGAACCGAGAGTTGAACCGCTTGGCCGGCTGCGAACCGGTTGGGCGATCCCTTCGGAGGGCCTGCGAAGCTCTCCGGTGGCAGATGGGGCGCCAGCCGAGGTGACTGCGAATCACCTGGGAGCTGGACGTCCCGGGCGGCGAAGCCGTCCCTGGATCTACTTCACGCCGCTCCCCTCAACCGAGGGGCAGAGGGCCATGCGCAGCACAAACGCCCCGCCGAAGGACCAGCTATCGCTTGCGCGCTGCTGGCACCACGGCGGGGTGCTGTGTGTCAGGGGCAGGGTACGGGTACCCTGATACATGTCGATCACCTGGATTCGCTGAAATGACGGGTGGTCGGCAGGCCTAGGACCTCCACTACAAGGTCCAGTGGCCCGCCCCCTCGACTTGCTGAAGGTCGTGGGGGCCATTTCGATATTGATCAAGCTCGGAGACACGATACTCCCCCGCGTTTGGGTTTCGGACCCTAGGGGCTTACGTGTCGCAACGCCTGGCATTTGCTGCCGAGCCGTCAAGTGCGTGCCTCCTTCCCAATGTGAAAGCCATTCAGGCGCACAAACGCCCTGGTGTACCGGCAAGTTCCCGCGAGCCGAGCAGATTTTGACCGTGCGGAGAAGGGGATTTGCTTAGTGCTTTCAGCGAATCCCGCCGGGCGGGAAGCAACCTGCTCGTGGCGCCCGCCACTCGGGCGGCACCAGCAACTCTGCGCAAGAACGGATCACCTACATCACCTCCCGGGAGCACCGTTGCGCTGCGGATCAGCTGTTGCTCACACGCCGAAGGTCAGCAGAGGCACATCGAAAAGGTCCGGGTTCTTGGGGCGGGTCATGGTGGGGGCGACGACCTCGACTACGTACATCTCGACGAGGAACTGAACGCGGGCGCTCAGCAGATGACTGGTGAAGCCGTTGGCGGAGCGCGCTTTCTCCCCGAGCGACGTGTGGATGTGCGGGCGGACCGTATCGGTCTCAGCGTCGTACGCGAGCGTGCCGCACCCCATCGCCTCCACGCCTGTCACGTGGACCTTGCTCCACACCGGGGCTTCGGGATTTTCCAGCTTCTCGCAGGCGCCCACGATCTCTGCCTCAGCGAACCCCGCGATGAACATGGGGATGTAGCCCTGCTTGACTCCCCGCTTGCGGCAGAAGGCGGCGAGGGTGGGAAAGAAGTCGTCGCCGTGGTCGAAGGTCACGCCGAAGGTGCGGCCGGTGGTCAGTTCATAGCTGCGCAAGACGGGTCCTCGAGGCTGTTGGGGGACGATTACGAGACGGTGCTGAAGGCCTGGACGATCTGGTCCGTGTCGGCGGAGGTCATCAACAGCAACTGCAACAGGACGCGGGCTTTGAACGGGTCCAGGGTGCCGCCGGAGATCAACCCGCGCTTGAGCAGGTCGGATTCGGAGCCGGGAAAGCCGTAGGTCTGCCGGAGCACGGGACCCGACCCGGTGCGCGTGGCGAGGACGACGGGCATCCGCTTCGCGAGATCGCTGAGCGCGTCCACGCAGGCCATCGGGACATGGCCAGCTCCGAATGCCGCGACCACCAAGCCGTCGACATGGTCGCCTACGGCGGGCAGGAGCGTCCCGTCGTCTCCGAGGCTGACCGTGAAGATCGCCGTACGCGCGGGCACCATGGCGCTGCGCGGATCGATCGCCGGGTAGTTGCTGGGGCGCGCCATGATCCGTACGCGATCTTCGGCGACGTAGCCGATCGGCCCGGGGTACGAGGTAAAGGCCGTGGGGCTCGTGGCATGGGTCTTGCGGACCCAACGGGCAGCGTGGATCTCCTCAGCGAACACCACCATGCAACCCAGGCCCTGAGCCTCGGCGCTGGCCGCGACGCGGATGGCGGCCAGCACGTTCGCAGGGCCGTCGGCCCCTGCCAGGCTCGCGTTGCGCATGGCGCCGGTCACCACGATCGGCGTGTCCCCGGCGGTGACGAGATCCAGCAGATACGCGGTCTCCTCGATAGTGTCCGTCCCCTGGGTGACGACCACACCGTCGACCGCAAGGGTGTCCACCGTGACGGCGAGCTCGAGCAGGTCGGAGAAGGCCAGCGAGGCGCCGGGAAGCTGGCGGAAGTCAAGGACCTCCACGTGGATGCCCGTGTCAGCAAGGCCGGGTACGGCCGCGACAAGGTCGTCTGCCGACAGCGTCGGAGTCGCGCCGCCGCCCGTCTGGGCGGTCATTGCGATGGTGCCTCCGAGCGAAAGCACCGCGACGCGCCGGGCGTTGTCAGCCATGATCTATTTCCCTTCGTGGACATGCTGGTTGTGGTGTAGATCAGTGGTCGGCTGGAAGAGATCCCACGTACGCGCACGCGGCATCGATGCCGGCCGCTGAGACAAGCCGACTGCGGGACTGGATCAGACCGGACGACCCGTACCGGGCGAGCTGGCCGCACCGTTCGATCAGCCAGGACCACGGCAGATCGAGGTACTGAGCGAGAGTACGGAGCCGTCCGGCAGCGGTTGGCGCAGCGGTGATCGAGTCGGCGTCGACGTCGCGTGCCGCGATCGTGAACTCCCGGACGACCGAGGACCGGGCCGTCACGTCGACATGCCACATTCCGTCCCCGCGGATCCAGTTGGCGATCACCGCCTCCTTGTCGGGAGCGACCACGAAGCCTTCGACCGACTCGTACGCGGGATCGGCCGTGAACTGGGCGTGGATCCCCAGCGACTCCATCAGCGCCACGGCCAGGAACAGCAGGATCCGTTCATGCCGTGGGGAGGAGCGGACGACTTCCTCCGGGACGCAGAAAGCGCGAGTGCTCGTACCGCCAAGCGCCTTGGTGGTCTCCCTCAGGTACGGGTACTTGTGATCGAAGATCATCCACGCGCTGGCCTCCTCACCCCGTTGCTCCCGGGTCCAGAAAGACGGCAGCTCCGGCAGCTCCGGCAGCGCACGCAGGATATGCCGAGCGCAGAAATCGGAGCCGAGCCACATGTGGGCGACGGAGTTCAGCCCGGGCGCGGCCTCCCGGCTGACCGCAGACGCGGAGAGCCGCTCGTACGCTTTGAGGTCACTGCGCGTCTCAGAAAGAGGCCGATCATCCGCCTGCAGCGCATCGTCGTAGTTGCTCACCGCCCACAGAATCCCGTAGGTGAGATCGTCCAGCTCGTAGGCCGCGGGCGCAGAGACTTCGTACACTCCACCGTTCCTCGTGAGCCTGTTGCGTGCCGCCCGGCCATCAAGGACGAAGAACCTCGAGACGCCATCGGTGCTCGCCGCCCCGACCAGCAGACCGCGATGCGGCCGGGTCAAGAACTCCTCCACGCGCCGCTGGTCAGGGAGAGACACGATCACCCGTCCACCCTCGATGCGCGCAGGGTGGAGCTGCAGCGACAGCTGGGAACCGAGCATGGAACGGCCACCCGGAATCAACGCCTGCCAGTCCACCCCGAAATCAGGGCCGGGCCGCGACAGCCGAAGCCCCGACCAATTCCCGGTGGCACTTCTCGCGAATCCGAATGGGTCCTCCGCCGAACCGACCGCCGCGGCCGCCGACACGGGAAACCCAGCCACCGCCGCTGCACCGATCCCCGCCCCAGCGCGCAGCATCGCGCGTCGATCGAGTGCCACGAGCACCACCGTTCCGTCGTCTAGACGTGCAGGGACGAAGATCCCCTCACCGTCCGACGTTGCCGCCTGGACCAGGGGCCTGGCCAGGCCTAACGATGTATCGGATACATGGGCTGCTAAATCGGATACATGGCCAGCCTCGGAAGCACCCTGGCCGATCTCCTGCCACAGCTCGATCAGGAAACCGCCGGCACCAAGCGCCTGGTCGATTCGTTCGGTTTCACCTCGATCCTTCGGCGGCCGGTCGCCGGACTCCCATCGCTGCACCTTGGAGTGCGAAACGAACGTCTTGCCGGCCAGCTCCCTCATGGACAGACCGCGCGCCTCTCGAAGCTCGCGGATCACGTAGCCAAGACGGTGCTGGGGCGACCTGTCCGGCGTCAGCGCATTCGGCCGCTGCCCCATCTCGAGCCCCCTCCATGTATCCAAGTCGGTGTATCCGGCCGACGGATACACCGACACCGTAGAAGTCACCGCAGATCACGCCTACACCTGGAGTGACGGCTCCACCAGCCGCAACCCCCAACTTCCCTTCCAGGAGGGCGATATGACCCAACTTCGGCATGCCCACGACATGGCGCGCACTGTGGCCGACGCTCACGGCCGCACGGTCGACTTCATGCTCACGGGACCGACCTCGACGCACGACTGCAGCTGCCCGAGACCTGTTGCAGGGCACCACCCGCGTGGCCGACCCGGCGCTGTGGTCATACGCATTGCTGCGGTCCTGACCGCCGGCCTGGTCGCGTCGGTGCTCCTTGTGGTCGTCCGCGACATCGTCACCACCGTGGCCAGCACCAGCGCGACCGGCCTGATCCTTAGGGCTTTGCTGATGCTGTCGAACCGGCGGGGCCGATGAGCCGCATGGCCTTTTGCTTTCGGCTTCGTGCGAGCAGGGCACTGTGGGTTGGCTCCCTTTGCAACGGGAGTAGCAACCCGCAGCGCTCGGGACGCGAAACGGGCACATCAGGCGTCGAACTCGTAGTCGAGGACGTATGCAGCGGAGTCCATGGTCATCTCATTGATCTCCACTGCTCGCCCTTCGGCGTCGAACGCCGTACGGGCCAATTTGATGACGAACCTGTCAGCAGGGATGGCCAGCCGGGCCGCCTCTTCGGCGGAAGGCATACGCACGCGGATCTCTTCGCGGAAGCGAGCCGGAGCGTGGCCAAGGTCGGCCAGGCGGGCGTAGATGCCGCCGGGGCCGGTGTCGGCCTGAGTGATGGGCGAGCCTGCCACAAGCGATTGGGGCAGGTAGGACTCCGCGACCATGACCGGACGTCCCTCCATGACGTACCGCCGGCGGCGAACGCAGACCGTCTCGTTGGGCGCCAGCTCGAACACGTCGCTGATATGCCGGGGCGGCGCCGTGTCCTCCTGCACGCTGATGTGGTCGACATCTGGGGCGCGGCGGTCGTCTGCGGACCAGATGGTCTTCCCGCTTCCCCACTGGCCACGGGCCAGCCGGGGAATGCCTCGGCGTCTGATCGGGCGGACCGACTCAACGAACCACCCCGATCCCTTGCGGGACCCGACGAGGCCTTCGCTGCGGAGCACTCCGAGTGCCTGGCGCATCGTCAGGGGCGCCACGCCGAAGTCGGCAGCCAGGGTGTTCTCGCCTGGGAGACGGTCGCCGGGCTGGTAGTCGCCGCGTTCGAGCGCGCCCCGGAGTTCTGCGGCGATCCGCAGGTATTTGGGCTGGCTGGCCTGGCCCTCGCGGCTCATCTGTCTCCCTGCGGTCGGCTCTCTATAGAGCTGATCGTACGCACAGTCGGCCGAACCGGTCGAAGGCCCTCCCCGAAATTTTAGCCCTTCTCTCTACTGATCCGTTGACCTCTATAAAGAGATTTGCTCTACTGGGGTCATCGCAACGAGGTCACGACAAGCGATCCGCTGATCACTCCGTGCACCCCTACTCGACTCACCGCCCTGAACCACCTGGTCGTCGTGTCCCGCCCATGCGGCGGACTCCACCGAGAGGAGCACCACCCGATGAACCTCACCCACCGGCCCACAGCCCGCCTCGCCAGCGAGTCCTTCGACGCGGAAACGCTCGCCTTGCTGGACGCAATCGAGGTGGACCTTCCGGAGTTCGGCGACATCGACTTGGATGTGGCGTTCGGTACGCCCCTCGACATGTACGAGGCCAGCGAACTTCCGTACGAGCACCTGGCGGGTCTGGACGAGAAGTCGGCGCGGGACGCGATCCGGGCCCGGCACGACCGGCTGCTGGCGGCCGCGGACATCACCGCCGACGACCCAACCATCGTCGTGCGGGTCCAGGAGCGCCTGATCGACGTCCTTCTGCCCTACGCCGCGCAGCTGCGCGGCGCGCCGCCGGCCGCTGCGCTCCTGCCAGTCGCGGCCTGACTCTCCCCGCCGGGTTCTCACGGACCCGGCTCCCCCACCCGGAACCGCCTGCGGGCGGCGCCGGATGAGGGAGCCGGAACGTCGGTCCCCTACCGAGCACCACCGCAGTAGTCGCCACTTCGGTGGCACCGGAGTCTTTGCACGATGAGGCACCACTAACTCCTCCGGACCAGGGCTTTTGGCTCAGGGGCTGCTGCGTGAAGACGCAGCGCTGATGCGTTGTCCGTCCTGCAGGAATGTCGGCCTTGCCGAGCGTCCTGCAGTGGCGGAGAGAGCACCCACGATGCCGCACCCCGTCCGCTCCGTACGTGAGGAGTCCACATGTCTGCTGCTGTTGCTACCGAGCGCACTGCCAAGGAGCGTGTCCGCCGCACCCGTTCCCGCGGTCGCAACGAACTGGACCCGCTGCGTGTCTCCCAGATGGCCGCGCACGAGTACGACCTGGACCCGGCCTGCATCTCGCTGGTGTGCCCGTCCTGCCGTACCTGGGTGCCGATCAACCGCCCGAACGGGCAGCCCGGACGAACGCGGCTGGTGCCCCACCACACGGACAAGGCCGGCACGGCCGATCCGGTCGTCTGCAAGGGCGGCAGCCACCGTCGCGTCATCATCGACGTAGAGATCGAGCGGTGGCGGCAGCGTCTGGAGGAAGGGGCCGCGGAGACCAACGGGCGTCGCTCGAACCGCGTCACGCGGAAGCCGAAGGTCGCGGTCGCCCCGGCGGTCATGCAGATCTTGTCTCCGCTCCTGGACGCGAAGGCCGTGCTCAAGATGTACGAGGCCCACACCAAGGGCTGCGCGACCTGCGCCCCGTCCGGCCGCGACCGCTGCACCGACGGCGGCCGGCTCGCTCACCTGGTCGCGCACAAGCAGCGCACCGAGCCCGCTCACCGCGCGGCCCTCACGATCGAAGAGGAGCTGGCGGAGCAGCGCGAGCAGGGACAGTGGCTGCTGCGCGATCTTCAGTGGGCGTCGACCGCCGACTCGGTGCGCCGGGCCGACATCCAGCGGGTACACGACGCGCTGGTGGCGATGCTGAAGCCGCTCAGCCCGGAGAAAGCCAAGAGCCCGCGGCTGACCGACTGGGAGCGGGCCGACGTCATGAGCACGATCACGATGCTTGCGATGAAGGTGGAGCAGCTTAGCCGGTAGGACCCCGCGCACGATCGACCACGGCCCCGGCCTCCCCGAACAGAGCGGGGAGGCCGGGGCCGTGGCTGCTCGTACGAACAGCCAGAACGGCGACAGCCCCAGGGACTAGGGATCCCCGGGGCTGTCCAGGACCTGTCTGGAGGACCTGATGCACCACAGCATGACACGTACCGTGCCGCGACCGATGGCCGGGATCATCGACGACATCGAGGACGAGGACAACGCCAAGGGCTACGAGCCCGAGGACGTCGCCCGTGTCGACGTCGCCTTGGTGCTCCGGCCCGCCATCGCCGCGGCGCTCGCCGGTTGGGAGGTGGCCGCGTGATCACCAGCCTGACCGACGAAGAGCGGGCGGAGCTCTCGCGGAAGAACGCGGAGAAGAACAAGCAGTCGGAGAACAACCGCCGATGACCAAGCCGACGGACGACTTGTACATCCGCTATATGGAGGCGTTCACCGACTCCACCGAGCACACCATCAACTGCCCGGTCTGCCAGGCCGACCAGTCATGTGTGCCGGGGGAGCCGATCCACGAGCGGTTCGCCCGCCTCCAGGACGCCTACACCGCGCGCCAGAAACAGCAGCGCTGATCCCCCGGCATCGCCCGTCGTCCCCGCCCCTCACCGGGCGGGGCCAGCGGAGAGCGTAGGGATGTCACCCCGCTCCGGCCATCCGGCCGTCGCAGACACGCAACAGCCCCAGGGTGGCCGCCCTGGGGCTGTCTCTTGCACTGGACCTTTTGGGAGGCCCGAATGAAGCGAGTATCCATCGCCATCGTACGCACCCACGACTACGCGCCCGTCTCCACCGACGCGCCGGTCCGGTCCCGTGCGGCCTGCGCCGATGAGGACCCCGAGCTGTTTTTCCCCATCGGCGACACCGGCCCAGCGCTGCTCCAGATCGAGGAGGCCAAGGCCGTCTGCCGCCGTGGCTGCCCGCTCATGGAGAGCTGCCTACAGGGTGCGCTGGAGCGCAACGAGCTGGGCGTGTGGGGCGGCACCGACGAGACCGACCGCCGCCGCATGAAACGCCAGGCCGCACGCCGCCGTACCGCTGCCTGATCCGTTCTGGCGGCTGCCTGATCCGCCCGTCCCGACCGCTGCACCTTGGCGGCCGGGACGGGCGGTGACGGGGAGCCGGACAGCCCGGCCGACAGCCCAGGGAGGCCCTTATGGGCACGACGACCACCCAGCTCGACACCGCGACGACCGACACCACGCGGCTGCCGGACTCACTGTGCACGCACACGCCGCACTGCCCGTCCGCCAGCAGCACGGCGGCGGAAGCCGCCCGCGTCGTGGCCGCTCACCCGGAGCAGGGCTGGAGCCTGCTGTGCAACGGCGTCCTGCTCTTTGACGACACCGGCGACCTGCTCCCCGACGGCCGAATCATCGCCCCGCACCGGCCGCTCGCAGTCGTGGCCTGACGGCTGCCTGATCCGCCCGCACCGACTGCCGATCCCTGGCGGCTGGTGCGGGCGGTGAAGGGGATCCGGACAGTCCGGACCGCACACACCGAGGAGCTGCCATGCCCAACACCGCCCCCGCCTCGGCGGTATTCACCGTCGAGGCGCTGCGCAAGGCGGCGGCCCTCGCTGCCGACACCTACCGGCCGCTGTGGACCGGCCTCTCGGGTGAGGAGTCCTCCGGCGAGGCGGTCGCCCGCCACTTGGACGCCACCATCATCTTGCTCGACACGGATGGCTGGCTACGCATCCACGACAACGGCAAGGGCTGGTCCACTGTCGCGGGCCCGGACGACGACTCGATGACCGTCGAGGACATGCTCCGGGCGCTGCTGCGTGTGGTCCGCGACGAGATCGGCACCGATCCGCGCCGGACCCTGTCCACCGCCTTGCGCCACGTCGCTGAGAGCAGTGACGGCGACCCGGACACCGACCACATCGCGCACGCGGTCCTGGACCTGATCATCCAGGCCCACACCGGAGTGAATTCCGCCCGCGCCGTGCCGTGGGCGGAGCGGCTGACCCGCACCCACGCGGATATCACCGCCTTGCTGACCGCTGGCGCCCGGTTTGCCCGTGCCTACGGGCCCGGCCCGGCCACCAGCTGATCTAGGAAGTCAGAGAGGAGACATGAACGTGAAGGACAAGAAGAGGGGTTGGTGGGCACCCTCCTCGCGCGGGGTGGTGCTTAGCGTGCTCGGGGTGGTCACCCTGGGCGTGGCCATCCTGTCGATGGCCGTCAGTTACCAGATCCTGGAGCCCCGCTTCGGGGCGTGGGCGGTTCCGACCGTGGGTGCCCTGGACGCTTTGTGGTGCGTTTTCCAAGCCACCGAGATCCTGTCCGGCAACAACAGGACACGCGCGCGGCGCGTCCAGGTAGCCGGCCTGGCCCTCACAGCCGTCAACGCCGCCATCCCTACGGCCGATCTGATCCTGAACGGTTCGGGCGGGTTCGACCTGGCCGTGATCCTGACGCCGGTCGCCATCGTCGCAACCAAGACGGCGTGGTGGATCGCTCTGCCGTCGCTCGGCCGGCGGATGTCCGCTGGGACGCGGCAGACCATCGCCGTGAAGCGGCAGCAGGTGGCGGACCAGCTGGAGGAGATGGAGGCGGAGGCCGCCCACCGCATCGAGCTGCTGGAACTCGCCAAGGACCTGAACCAGCGGGTGACCCAGGCCGAAACGGACTATCGCCTGTCCGTGCTCAAGGCCCAGCAGATCATGACCGAGGAGCTGCACGAGCAGGCTGTGACCACCGCAGAGACGGTCGCGGAGAAGGCGTTGCCGCCCTGGGTCGGTGAGATCCCCTTGCCCGACCTCGGCACGTGGGAGCCTACGGCGCCGGCGCTGCCCGTCTCCATGGAGCGTGTCGGATCCGGCACACCCGCCCTTGACCGGCACACCGCAGGCACGCAGGTCAGCGCCCTGTCCGTAGATGGCGACGCGCCGTTCGGCACGTCCGGCGGTAGGGGACCAGCACGTGTCGTCACGCTCGCGGATCTGGCGGTCGTCGGGGGTGTGCCGGTGCCTGTGCCGGGTGAGCAGTTGACCGGTGCTCAGATCGGTGTGGTGTTGCGGCATTTGCGCTACGCCGTGGATCCCCCGATGTCTTACCGCCAGGCCCGTGATTCCTTCCGTCGGGCTGGTTTTGTCGGCAGTGAGGAGCGGATTCGTCATGCGTGGGCGGCGCTGTTGGCCAATGAGGGGCACGGGGAGACGTCTGAGGGCACCGGGGAGGAGGAGTCCGCAGAAGCGGACGCCTGACCTGCTTTTTGTCCGGCATCACCAGTGAGGGCCAGCCCGCAACGTGCGGGCTGGCCCTTGCTGTGACTGCCGGAAAACCGCAGTCCACAGGGGGTGCAGACCCGGTGAGTGGCCCGCCGAGCGCATGGGACGTGCGCAGACGCGGGGAGCAGATCCGGCGAGCGCCCTAAAAATGCCAGGAAATCAAATGCGTGTGCGATTTAGGGTCGCGTTTTCGTGATCAAGGAGGAGGGGGTGTGGGGAGGAGGAAACAGCAGGCCAGCGAGGACGTGTACGGGCAGACGGCGGGTGCGATCGGCGGACTCGCGACGGTGTTCGGTGTCCTTGCCGCCATCAAGGACAAGCTGGGTCTGTCCTGGCCGGCCACCGTGCTGCTCACTGCCGGGGCGCTGGTGGCACTCGGCTATCTGGGCTGGCGGATCCGTACAGGAATCAAACGTCTGTGGGCGCGCGATGCGGAGTCGTCCGCAGGCATGAGGCAGGAGTCGCCTGCCCAGCTCGCGGACGAGGCTCAGGCCGTCGTGGAGGCTGTCCCGGTGCATCCGGAGTTGACGGCCGCACTGAGCCGGACCGGTGCCATCGGCAAGGACGAGGTCGTTCGTGCCGATGAGGTGACAGTCGAAACGCTGCAGGGCGTCGGCACCGTCTATGACTTTCTGGTGCCCGAGGGGCGGACGCACGAGGACGTCGCGAAGCGGCTTGGTCCGATCGCGTCGATGTTCGGCGTCACCCGCCTGCACTTGAAGTTGGAGACGAGCCGTCGCAGCGAGCGCCGTGTGCGGCTTTTGGTGCTCAACGAGCCCCCGTTCAGCCGTCTGTTCCCGGCGCCGACCCGGCAGGAGGTCGCTGCGTTCGACGGCGTTCCTCTCGGCCATGACGTCACCGGTCGGCTTGTCGGGGTGCCGACGTTCGACAAGGCGTCGATGCTGATCGGTGGCATGACCCAGATGGGCAAGACGACGCTGGTCAACGGGCTCATCACGTGTCTGCTGATTGCGTACGGCGAGTTCGATCTGTATCTGCTCGACGGGAAGCTGTGCGGCCTGACCCGGTTCGAAAAGCTGGCGGTCCGCTATGAGGCGTCCGATGATCCGGCTGTCATGGAGGACATGCTCGATGAGCTGAACGCCCGGGTCGACGGCCGGTACACGCAGCTCCAGGACGCCATCCGGAACAGGAAGCCGGTACCGGTTTTCAAGCCGGTGTTCTTCATCGTGGATGAGGCCGCCGACTTCTACACGCACAACGGTACCAACGATTCGAGAGACCAGGTTCGCCGGGTCGAGGATAAATCGCGGTCCTTGGTTGCGAAATCCCTCGAGTCAGGGATTTCAACGGTGATGTTGACGCAGCGTCCGGCGAAGGAGGCGATCCCGGTGAAGGTGCGGGATCAGTTCCTGTACCGGGTGTGCCTGTACGTGGCGTCGGAGGGCAGTGCGAAAGTCGCCCTCGGAGACTCGTATTTCGATACGGTCGCCCCGATCCATCCGGCACTGCTCGACCCGGACATCAAGGGGCAGGCCGTCCTGTTCGCGAACGGGTCCTCCACTTTGCTCAGGGGCTTCAATTTTCTGGATGAGTTCATCTGGGAAGTGGTCGATGAAGCCTACGCGCGGCGTGAGAAGGCGATCCCGGATTCTCCGCTCAAGCAGGCGATCGAGCTGCTGCGGAGTAAGCGGGTGGAGTTCATGGTAACGCCCGAGCTGGCGCCCGCTCTCGGGATCACGGAATCCGATCCGGCGGAGCGTGGAAAGCAGCTAGCCCGGCTCCTTGGTGTTCCGGCGGCCAAGACCGCACAGGGCCGGGGGTACCGGCTGGCCGATCTCATCGCGGCCGCAATGTCCGGTTCGTGACCGCCATCCGGCACCGTCACCCCACCGCCACGAGACCGCCGTCCACCGCCATGTGGCCGCCACACCGGCCTGCCCCACGGCGGTCGCATGGCGGTCCCGTAACGCCGCATGGCGGTGCCATGGCGGTCCGGAATGGCGGTGCTGACCAGCGTAGACACCCAAAATTCCAGGAAGGAGGGAGGAGGCTCGTTGCGTGCCTCTTTAGTCGTCACGGTGGGCGCGGGAGCGACTGCGGCCGTCGTCGTGGCCGCGCTCATCCAGGCCGCCGGCGACGACCCCGTGGTGGGAGCAGCGCTCAGTGTGTCCGTCCCCGCCAAGTACAGGTCGCTGATTGAGGATGCGGGAAGCACCTGCCCCGAGGTCACCCCGAACCTGCTTGCCGCGCTCCTCACACAGGAGTCCGGGTTCAATCCGAAAGCGCGCTCCCAGGTCGGCGCGGAAGGCATTGCGCAATTCATGCCCTCCACATGGGAGACCCACGGTATCGACGGAAACGGCGACGGGAAGCGCGATGTCTGGGATCCCGAAGACGCGATCCCCTCAGCGGCCGGGTACCTGTGTGACATAGCGAAGGACGTCAATGATGTTCTCGGCAGCAAGCAGAACAACATGCTCGCCGCCTACAACGCCGGGACCGGCGCCGTCCGCAAATACGGTGGCGTCCCGCCGTACAAGGAGACACAGAACTACGTCCGTTCCATTTCCGCGCTCGCCAACAAGCCGACCGGCAGCGGGACAACCGCCACCACGGCGCAGGCAGCCACCGCGATCAACGCGGCGACGGAAATGATCGGCACACCGTACTCGTGGGGCGGAGGCAGCAGCAGCGGTCCCAGCACGGGAACTTGCTGCTCCCCCAAGGGCCGCTCAGGATCGAACACCACCGGCTTCGACTGCTCAGGGCTCACGCTCTACGCCTGGGCCAAAGCCGGTATTTCCCTGCCCCGCACGGCAGCCCAGCAATACGCAGCCTCGGAGCCCGTGAAGCCGGGAGATGTTCGCCCCGGCGATCTCGTGTTCTACGGCAGCAGCCCCACGAATATCCACCACGTCGGCATCTACATCGGCGGCGGCTGGATCATCGACGCTCCCCGGCCCGGCACCCGGGTCCGCTACGACCCCATGGACACGATGCCCGACCTGTACGCCGTCGCACGCCCCGTACCTGATCACAACAAGGAGATCTGACCCGTGAGCAAGTTCTTCCTCGCCAACCTGGCCGACACCAAGCCGAAGGACGGGCCGATCGACATGTCCGACGGTTTCAAGGACTTTTTCGACACCATCGGCCTGACCGGTGGCGGCTTGGTCACCAAGGGCATCGCGGCCGTGATCGCCGTGATCGCCGTCCGCATGCTGCTTCAGCTGTCCAACGACCCCAAGGGCGCCCTGCAGAAGGGGAGCATGGCGGTGGGCACCTTGTTCGTCGCCGTCATCCTCGCCCTGTACGGCGACACTCTGTTCTCGACCGTCACCAACGCCAAGGGGTGACCGTGGGAATCCACCAACGCCTGACGCTGTTCCTGGCGGGCAAGGCTGATGGATGCGACAAGTTGGCCCCGTCCTTGCAGGCCTCCTGCAAGGACGGCGGCGCCAAGCCGGATCCGTGTGCCGGGATCCCCGGCCCCGGAAAGCAGTACTGCGAGCAGTGGAACGAGGATCCCCACAGCGGCACCGGAGGCGGGGGCGGCGGCATCACCGACGGCGCCGCCGGACACGTCAGGCACCTCGCTGACAGCCTCATTGGACAGCTCGAGGCACTGCTCGCGCCCAAGGACGCATGGGCGCCGAAGCGGGCGGACAGTGCGTTGTACGAGCCATTTCTGTGGCTGGGGCAGCACTTGGCCGTGGCCGTGTTCATCTGTGTGGTTGTCGTGTGCGGCCTGACTGCGTGGCAGGGCGCACCGCGGATGCGGCAGTTGGGCGCGTCGACCGGTTGGACGCTGGCGGCTGTGGCCGGCATGGCGTCGGTGCCGGGTGTGGTGATGCTGCTGAACCGGGCCGTGAGCAGTGCGTTCACGGCCGCGTTTGACAGTAATGAGTCCACGTTGTTCACCGTCATCAGCCATGACATGGGCAGCGGAGCGGACGCGGCGAACCCGTTGGCGAAGCTGATTATTTATGCCGCGCTCGTAGTGGCTCTGGCCTTCGCTGCGCTGGTGTTCATGACGCGTCAGCTCGGTATTCTGGTGTTTGTCTGTGTTGCACCGTTGGTGCTGGCCTCGCTGGCGCGCGGGGGCGACACGTCGGCGGTCAAGGCGTGGGCCGTGCGGCTGATCGGACTGATGCTCGCCCCGTTCGCGTTGCTGGTCATCTCTCCGTTCGTGGAGCTCGCCAGGGGCTCACTGGTCGTGGACGCCGTCCTGCTGGTTGCCGCAGACGCCTTGATGCTGCGGATGATTTTCCATGGGGTGCCCTACTTCGGGCCCAAGGTGGCTGGCGCTGCTCGGACCCTGGTGGAGAACCGCACTGCCAACCCGTTTGCGCGGGCGGTCGTGCGAGTGGGCGCACCGGACGTCTACGAACGGGAGAACCCCCCACGGGGACCCCGCACGGTGGACACACCGCGTCGTGCCATGTCCCAGGACCGGGGGGTGCTGTTCGCCGCCTACGGCGTCAGGCAGGAGCAGCGGCCGGGGCGACTGACCACCGAGTCCGCGGTCGCCCAGGCCCGGCAGAGCGCTGCCCGCAACCAGCAGATCGCCCAGGCACGCCGTCAGGCACGCGCTGCAGCACAGCCCCAGCCACCCAACGGCCAGTCCCCGGCGCCGAACCCGGCGCCCACCCGGCCGCCCGGCCCGTAGGACGCCCGGCTCGCGCCTGGCCCCGGCTACTCGAATGCCGGGGCCAGGCGCGCTCAGCGGGCCCCGCACAAGGAGGTTTCTTCCCATGTACTCCCTGACCCCTGGCTACCGCATTCCCGCCGTGCAGCGAGGACTCAGCCCCGCCGAGACTCTGCTGACGAAGATCAACGCCGGGGTCGGTGGCGCCGTCCTGATGTCGACGACGGTCGCTCCGCCCCCCGTCTGGTGCTTCGGCGCGGTAGGCGCGGCCGCAGCGCTGCTGAACCTCGCGCCGGGACCACGCTCGATCGCCCGGTGGGCGACGGTGGGCTACCGGCATCTGCGGGAGCGCACCGCGCCGGAGCCGGCGTTCGACCGGCCCGGAGCCACCACCACATGGGCGCTGTACCCGGACCACGGCACCATGCAGGATCCGCTGCGCAGGGCCGGGTTCCACGACGCGTTCAGCCGCGCGCTGGCGTTCGCCGGCGACCAGGCCCGTACCGCCGGCATCCAGATTCATGCCACCCACCACTGCAGCGTCCGGGAGTACAGCACCCACGTCCAGACGATCTCCGTGCACGTCCCCAAGGGACTGGCCGGCCACCCGGCCCGCATCCTCGACACTCTGCGTGACGAGTTCGCCGCCCTGGGCGCCCTGACCCCCCTCACACCCGACCCCATCCCGGCTGTCGCCGAACGGGGTCCGGGCTGGGTCGCCCTGGACGACGGCCGCTACGCGGCCACAGCGCGGATCACTGCCTGGCCCGACGCGACCGGCGGTGACCTCATGCCGAAGCTGCTGCTGGGCCAGGACTCGGACCGCTCCCTGGCGGTGCTGTACCGGCCGCTGCCGGCGGGGCAGTCCCGCCGGTCGGCGAAATGGCAGTCGGCCGCAAGCGAAGCCTTCACCACGGACAAGATCAAGGCCGCCACACACGACCTCGCCTCCAGCAACGCCCACGGCGCACTCGTCGACGGCGCAACCCTGGTGGACCTCGACGCCTACCTCACGGTGTGGGGCGAGGACCCCGATGCGGTGACAGACGCTCGCTGGCAGGCCTCACGCACAGCCGACCGGCACCGCATCCATCTCGACTGGCTCACCGGGCAGCAGCATCGCGCTCACGTGATGACCACCCCCCACGGAGCCTCGACTCGGAAAGGGGTGATCCTCTGATGATTCGCCTGCCCTCCAGCCACGCTGCGATCACGGCACCATTCGTTGCGTCCAGCACCCGCTTTCCCGGTATCCCCATCGGGCGCTCCTTGCTGGACGGGCGTCCGTTCCACCTCTCCCCCGTCCTGACCGACACTGCGACCCTGCCGTCGACCAACTCGCTTGCCCTGGGCGGACTCGGTTCCGGGAAGAGCACTACGGCGAAGATCCGGATCCGCCGCGAGATCCTCGACCACGATCACCAGGCCGTCGTCCTCGACTCCTTCGGCGAGGACAGTGCGGCCGGCGAGTGGGCGCCGCTCGTCCGCTCCCTGGGCGGCCGGGTCATCCAGGCTGGCGCCTTCACACTGAACCCGGTCAGCAGCCTGTTCCCGTCCGAGGTCCGCGAACAGCTGGTCCGCTCCCTGATCGCGGCCGTCGAACCCGGCGCGCTCAGCCACCAGGCCGCCCACGCCCTGCAGCATGCCCTGAACCACCCCAAGGCGACGTCCCTGACCGGGCTGGTAGATGCCCTGATCAGCCCCGAGGACGGCCGGTGGCCGGCGGTGAAACTGGGTGAGTGGGGCGAGGGCGCCGCGATCGCGCTGAGCCGGTACACCGAGGGCAGCCTGCGGGGCCTGTTCGACGGCCAGGACGCCAGCCTGCCCCAGACAGACCTGCCGATCTTGTCCTTCGACTTTTCCAGCCTCGACCGCAACAGCCCGGCCATCCCCTCGCTCATGGCCGCCATCTCCTGCTGGGCAGAACACGTCTGGCTCAGGCAGTCGACCGCCGTGCACCGGCACCTGGTGCTCGAGGAGGCCTGGCAGATCCTGCTCTCCCCCGCGACCAGCGAGCTGATTCAGCGCCTGCTGAAGAACTCCCGCAAGGCGGCGCTGTCGCTGGACGTGGTGATGCACACGCTGTCCGACCTCGGCGACGGCCGGGCCCAGGACCTGGCCCGGTTGTGCGAGATTGCGCACATCGGGCGCCTGAACCCGGAAGAAGCCGCGGCTGTCGGCACGCTGTATGGCCTGCCCACCTGGGTGGTGGAGAAGATCCCCACGCTGGACCAGGGACAGGCAGTGTGGAAGGTCGGTCCCGACTACGTCGACGTCGTCCAGAGCGTGTTGAGCGAGGACGAAACTGCGCTCACGGACACCTCGTCGCGGCGCCGCCAGGCACAACAGGCCCTCACCACCGCTGAAGAGGATGAAGCTGACGCCGCTTTCGGCGTTGAGCAAGAAGTGCCGGTGGTGGGAGCCGTGGCCGACGTCGACAGAGACGGTGACGGCCGCGGTGGGTTCCTGGATGCTCTGGCGACATCGGCTGAGCAGGACGCCACTGATGGCCACTGGGACTGGGCCATGCCCCCCAACGTCATCGACGCCCGGCACCAGGACGTGATGCAGGCCGCGATGGAGGGACGGTGCAGCGAGGCTGCGCAGATGGCCGCCATCGGAGAGCGCGAGGACATCAACGCCCACGGCATCAACTCCGATCAGGCGGTCTCATGGCTGTCGACCCGGGCGCGGGTGGCTGATCTGTGTGGGAACCCCGACCAGGCAGCTCAACTGCGCGCTACGGTCGCCCGCATGGGCAAGGCCGAATGGTTCGAGACCAAGGACAGCGCGGGACCCGCCTGGCACAGCGGACCCCAACCACCGGCACCCACACCGGCCCCTGACAGCCACGCTTCCACGCCGCCGCGCCGGCGCACCTGGCCCTACGTCGCGGCGATTGCCACCCTGGGCATCGTCGCTGCGTGCGTGTGGCAGAACGCCTCGGACAATCACCACCGCCAAGAGCGCCAGGAGAAGGCCGCTGCCTACAAGGGCAGGTCCGGCGCGTCCGTCCAGATCGACGGGGTCGACACGGACCTCGTTGCCCAATGGAGCACCGACCGGTCCCGTGTCGTCGTGCAGCTGCGCAGCTACTTCGATCGCAATGCCCAGTTCCTGCGCATCGACAGCTCGTCAGGTGAGACTGCTCAGAGCACCCGCCAAGACGGGTGGTACCCGAAAGACCCTGAGATCAGCTTGCGGGTCACCGATGCGCTTGCCGATGTGACGGTCCGGATAGCGGTCGGCGGGAAGAGGTGGCATGAGGGCATGGCGCCCTACTCCCGCACGGTCCGCCTATCTCCGACTGGTGTCGCGTACGACGCCAAGACCGGCCACCGCCTGCCCGAGGACTAGCCTGCCGCCCTGACGGCCCGCATCTCACGAGATGCGGGCCATTCTCCGTTTCCGGACACCTCCAGGAGCCCCGCATAGCCCTCGCCCAACCGCCCAGCGATCCCGGGGCCGGGGCGAAAACTGGGCAGGCCATCCGGCCTCACGCACCACTACCCCCGTCCCACACCCGATTGGAGAACACGTGGCCGTAATAGGCGTGCTGTCGGAGCCGACCCCGCCGACCTGGTGGCGGTCGAACCGGCACAAGGTCTTCGGCGTCAGCGGACTGCTGATCGGCTGCGCCCGTCGGCGACCTGCGGTTGAGGCAGACCAGCCAGTACCTGCCGAAGCCGCGGCACATCGACGTTCCAGTGGTTCAACGCGTCGTACTTGGCGCCGTGCTCGCGCCAAGGCTCGGCTACCAGCGTCAGATCCACCGGTGCTGTCACCGGTCCGTCCGCACGCAACAGCGCATCAGCCAGCTCGAACAGGCCGTCGCGGCGGGCGGACAGGCATCCGAAGAAGTCGCCTCGGAAGCGTAACGCCACCGCGAACGCGTCTCCTTGGGCATTGTCGTCAAGCAAACTCACCTCACGGCCTTCGTTTGAACCTGTTTTCTGTGACGGGGCAAAGGATCAAGCGAAGGCCGTCCTCACGTCAGCGAATCCCTTTCCAGGCAATCAAGTTCGGGCATCGCTCGAAGTCAGGGCCCTGAAGAACAAATTCAGCGTTCTTCGTCCACGCTTACGTCGCCCAGTTCCAACAGCACATCCTTCACCGGGAAGTGGGCCTCCAACGCGGCCCGAAGAGCGGCCAGAGCGTCGCGGATCTCGGAGATCTGATCACGTGGCTTTCGGGCTTCGAGATATGCCACAACGCTCAGGGAGATCTCGGGACCCCAGTCCTGGGCGGTGGGGAACGCTACCTGGGGCCAGCGGGCACGGTCTATGTCGGGGGGCGGCTCACTACGTGCCAGGTGACCGGGCTCGAGCGGCAGCTGTCCTCCGCGAGTCACGCGCATGAGACTGTCGAGCGCATTGGACTTCTCTCCGACAAACGGCCCCAGCTTCATGTACGCATCGCTACTCACGACATGGAGGGCAACGCTCTTTTCCCGCAGAACCGCCTTGATTCGGTTCAGATCGGCCACCTGCTTGGTCGCCAGCGGAGTCAGCCGGTATCCGTAACGCGGCGCATCGGGATCGTCCCGCCGGACCGCCGCTACGTAGTCCTCAAGCAGTCGGACGATCTCATCGGCGGTCATCATAGCCTCGCTGAGCCTCACATAGATCATGAAGAGGGCGGCGCCGAGTCTCCGCCGCCTTGCATCATCCCGAATTCCTCTGAGCCCCGGCAGCCCTTGGGTCAGTGCCTCGACCAGCACCCTGATCAGCTCGATCATGATTCCCCCGCCAGCCCGCATCAAATCAGCCGGATCGTACTCGTTTCCACCCTCGCGTACCTTGCGAATCGGACTATGACCAAGGGTCGTCAGCCTGTCCGGCAAACCCCAGGTGAGTAAGCGCGTACGACCCGCCGTTCGACGGCGGGGGTTAAGGAACAGGCTGAGGATGTCGAGGCTTGCTCAGGAATGGGCGCTGGACCGGGCGATGACAGCAAGGCAAACATGCAGGTGCTGCCGCCGCCGGTACTACCACTGTCTTTCCACCACGCTCCGCGTCTGCCTGGAATGCCACGACGGCACTCCGGCCAGCCCCGGTAGCTACGTCGCCGCCCCGGCCCCGCAAGCACACCAGCTGACCGCGTAGCACGAACGACCCTGCTCTGTGCCACGGGACAGCCGCTCTGCTTTCCGGCTCACAGCTGTCCCGGGCCCCCCATCCCATGCGATCGAGACGGAGAACCCCAGTATGCCCTCCATCCTGCGCATTCAGGCCCAGATCGGGCGGCGCACACTCTTACTGGCCACCGTTGCTGTGCCGTTGACCGGCTGGACCGTGCACGCCGTCGCGCTGCATAGGAGGCTCGCAGCCACCCGGAAGGACCCGCTGACCGGGCTGCTGCGCCGCGACGCGTACACCGCCCGGGCCCAGAGGATCCTGCGTCGCCACGGCGACGACACAGCGGTGATCATGGTCGACGCCGACCACTTCAAGGCCGTCAACGACGGCATGGGCCATGCGGCCGGTGACGCCGTCCTCGCCGCGTTCGGCGCCCGGCTCTCCGCCTGGGCAGGCCCGCGTGCCGCCATCGGCAGGCTCGGAGGCGATGAGTTCGCCGTCGTCCTGGAGCTGCCCGCCGGCCGCCGTACGGACCGCTTTCAGCAGCTGGTCCGGATGCTGCACACGCCGGTCGTCCTAGACGATGGCCGCACCGTCGGCGTCGCGGCCTCGGTCGGCGCTGCGACGCCGGACATGATCGGCGCCCTCGACCTGACGGTGTTGCAGCGGGCCGCTGACGCCGCTCTGTACGACGGTAAGCACTCCGGCCAGGCCGCCCTTGCCACCGCCGCGCACACAAGGGTGCCGTCCATCAACGGCCGCCGCACAGGACGGCCGGGCACGGCCGGGTGGGGCGAGCTGCATGAGCATCGCCACCCTGCCTGAGGGTGTTCCAGCAGCTGCCTGACTTTCGGCCGTGACCGCCCGGCGCGGCCACCTGCGCGCTGTGCCCGCACCGTCGGAGCAGCCCGTGGCGCCGGTCCAGCTCCTGAACTGGCGTCGCGGGAGGCACCTCGACCGGCCCGCCCCGTGCGTGTTGTGCGGCACCACCACCCCGCTGAGGCCCCACGCCAAAGAGCCCGTGCACAAGGCGTGCGCGGAGGAACGCGGAGCACTCCGGCGAGACCCGGTTCGTGTCCGACCGTCCAAGGGCGGGACGACCGACCACACCTGAACTCTCCCCTCACCTCCAGCTGGAGGATCCCATGAGCAGCACCTACCGCAACGTCGACCATGCCCTCGCCATATCCCGAGCCGCCCGCATCCACGCTCTGGCACCGCGACGGCCCGAAGACCCGGCCGCTGACCGACGCCGAGAGGAAGCGCAACCGCGAGCTCCTGGTGCTCGCGCAGCACACCTCCCGACCCCGCTCCCCTCGCACCACCGACACCCTGGCGGAGGCCAGCTAATGGACACCAACTACTGCGCCGTCGACGGCTGGGCCGACACCATCCCTGCCCCCAGCTCACGCGGCACCGCTACCTTCAACCTGATCGTCCGACCGGCCGACGCCGACACCATCGCCCCGGATACCCCGGCACGGTGGTCTCCTGCACCAGCGGCGACCCGCAGATCACCCGCGACCTGCTGACCGACATACAGCCTGGCGGCCTGCTGCGCGTCACCGGCACCCTGGTCCAGCCCCAGACGCCCGGTGAGAGCGCCCGGCTCACCGTCGACGCCTGGAAGTCCTGGACACCGCGCTCATCCCGGTCCTGCGCGAGTCGGTGATGGACCGGCACGGCGACTACTGCGTCACCTACGACGCCGACCGCGAACAGGTTCCCGTTTCACCACGCTCGGGCAATGGGTCGGCCTGGCGGACAAACCCGACGTCATCGCACCCTGATCGACATCCACGAGCGCGTGAACGGCGGTGACACGTGATGCCCACGACCTCTCAGGCACGCACCGTCCTGGAGCGGTTCCCCGCCGGAGGCCCCCGCGGCTCCTGGCCGGCTGGAGAGTACGCCGCCGCCCCACACGCCCAAGGCACCAACGCTCAGGTCGTGATGAACCTGCGCACCGACCAGTTCCTTGTGGTCACCAAGACCGCCATCCAATAGCACCACCCCTGGAGCGCCGTGCCCCGCCCTTCCCGGCCGGGGGAGGCGCTCCGGACGTTCCCGCCCCTCCAGCGCCGGACAGGAGGCTCTCTTGCGCCCGATCCGTCTGATCTCCTTCGGCTACCTGCACCTGCCCACCGGCCCGGACGGCACCCCCCCCCCCCATCTGGCCCACTGCCGACCGGATCGCGGACGTCCGCGACCGGCTTCGCGACCCGGCGCTCGCCCGCGACGTCCTCGACTTGGACGGCTTTCACCCCCGTGTTCAGGACATCGTCCTGAACACCCCCGGTGCCCGCGAGCTGCTCGCCAGCCTCCCCGACTACGGCGACCTTTCCGCCGGGCCCGCCGCATCGCCATCGGATGCGTAGGAGGCCGGCGCCGTGCGATCGGACTCACCGAACTCCTGGTCCGCGCACTGCGAGACTGCGGCCGCCGGGTCGGAGTCGAGCAGGCGCCGACAAGGGCTCCGGCTGTACCGTCCAGGGGCGGCAGTGCGCGCAGCACGGACTCGGTGAGAATAACGGGAGCGGCCGACTCCCATAGCCCGGCGCAGACCGCTCTCGGGGCGCCGTTCGAGTACGGCAATGATCATGATGTTTGCGACGTTCACACCACCGAGGAGCAGAACGTCGGCCGCCGACGCCGGCCCGCAGACCGGGGAGAAGGCCTCGATGGCGGCCTGCTTGGCGGTGGGGGTATACCACGGCCTGGAGTCGGCGGCGGTGTGCGTGGACTCGGGATCGGTGACGGCAGCGAGCACCCGGCGGAAAAGGTCGACCGCACTGTCCTCGGTCTGTATACAGACGGTCTTGGAGGGACCGTCGAAGCCCAGCAGTCTGGCTGAGGCGACCTAGCCGAACGCGGCGGTGGAATCCAGCTCGGGGGCAGCGGAAACGGCCGGAGAAGGCGAACCACTGTCCTGACAGGCTTCCAGCCTCGCGCGGCCCCGTGTGGGGGGTTCGGTAGCTTCGGTCGCTCGAGTCGCTGGTCCGTACTCTGCTCAGCGACTGAAGGACAGCTACTGGGCGACTCTTCGGTCGCTGGCTCAGTCGCTGCTAAAACCACAGGTCAGAGCCTTGGCGAAGGCAATACAGCGACTGAAGCGACCGATCCTTCGGATATATGAAGCCATTCCTGTGCGCGTGTGTGCGTCATATATAGGGACCTTGAGTCGCTTCAGTCGCTGTTTTGGGTGCCCTCTCGCTTCTGACCTGCGGTTTTTGTGGAAGCGATGAGCAGCGACCGAAGAGAGTCTGGTCGCTGTGGTGCTCGTTCGGTCGCTGATGCCGCCCCGGTGGTCACTTCATCGACACGGTCTTGTGGTTCTTTCGCATGTGCACCGACACCTGGCTGGCCGGGTTCGCTAGTCTGTGTCTGTCGTTGAGTCGCTTCAGTCGCTGATAGGGGATGTCGATGCCTGCTGAGCTGCGGATTTCTCGCAGCGACTCACGGCAGCCCGCCCCTGAGCCTTCAGTCGCTGAGCTGCCATTGGCCGTCGCCACGAGGTGTGTGCGCCAAGGCTGGTTCGTGCACCCCCTGGCTCCTGGACGCAAGACGCCCGCAGCGAACTGCGCCGACTGCCGTACAGCCTCGCACTTGCCTGCCCACTGTCCGTGTCTGCCGGCAGGCCGGTGGTGTCACGGTTTCCACGCGGCTACGCAGGACCTGCGTCGTGTGGAGCAGTGGTGGGCTGCCAACCCGCAGTTCGGCGTCGGTGTCGCTTGCGGCCCGGCCGGGCTCGTCGTCATCGACATCGACGCGAAGCCCGCCGAGCCGCCGAGCCGTGACCGGATCCTGCCCGGCATCCCCATTGCCGAGCACATCGACCTCACTGGCCTGTCCACCGGATTCCATACCCTTGCAGTCCTGGCTGCTCTCCGAGGTCAGCACAGCCCTGCCGACGACGAAACCACGATGCGGGTACGCACACCGTCCGGCGGTCTGCACGTCTGGTACCGGGCCGGCGACGGCCGCCGCTGGCAGTGTTCCGCCGGCTCCAGCCAGGGCCGTGCCCTCGCCTGGCAGGTGGATGTCCGTGCCCACGGCGGCTACATCATCGCCCCTGGTACCACCACGAGCAGTGGTACCTACACCCCTGTCGACGACGTACGGGAAGCCGCGCTCCTGCCCGCCTGGCTCGCCCAGGAACTAGAACGCACCGGGCATCTGTCGCCTCCCGCCGTTCCCGCCCCCCGGCCGGTTCCCCCTCGTGCCCGGCAGGCGGTCCTCGCCGCGGGCGGCGGCCGCGACGGTATGAGCCGTTTGCTCGCGGCGGTTCTCGCCCCCGTCGAGGAATGCGGCCAAGTCCGGGAAGGAGCCGGCTTCTCCGAGGCTCTCAACCGTGCTGCCTACACTCTTGGTGGACTTGCCGCCGCAGGCCGCCTTCCCCAGGATGAGGCCGAGCGTGCACTGCGGGAGACCGCCGCTGCCGCCCGCCCCGGCCAAGAGCGTCGCTTTGAGCAGATCATCCGCAGTGGTCTGGCGGCAGGAGCCAAGCGTCCCCTTCACTCCGCGGGGGGGAGCCGCCCGTGACCTCCCCCAGCAACGAGACGCTCTTCGATTTCGACCCCGAGGCCGTCGCCGCCCAGATCCGTGCCCAGGGCCCCCTCCCCGTTCCTTCCCAGGCGGACGCCGGCCGGTCCCGGGCCGGTGAAGCCACTGCGGCCGGGCTGGTGCCCGACACCCTTTCCGATCGCGGCAATGCCAAACTGTTCGTCAAGCTGTACGCCAACGACTACCGGCACGTCCCCGGGATGGGCTGGTACCGGTGGGACACCACCCGCTGGCAGATCGATGAGGACGACACCGTGTTGTGGGCCGCCGGCGATCTCGCGGAGAACATCGCCGACCACGATCCCCGCGGTGTCCTCAGCACCCAAGCCCTGCTGCAGCATCGCCGTCGCGCGCTGTCCACCACCGGCATCAACGCCATGCTCACCCAGGCCAAGTCCGCTCCTGGCATGGTCCTCAACGCCGCCTTGCTGGACGCTGATCCGTACGCTCTGTGTACCCCGGACGGCATCGTGGACCTCCACAGCGGTCTGATCAATACGCCCGACCCCAACAAGGACTTCCACTCCCGTTCCACCACCGTCGGCCCTCAGCAGGTTCCCACCCCCCGCTGGGACCGCTTCTTGACCGACACGTTCGGCGACGATGCCGAAGGCCGGGAGATGATCGCCTTTCTGCAGCTGCTACTCGGCTACTCCGTCACGGGCGATGTCGGAGGCCAAGTCCTCCCCTTCCTCTTCGGTTCCGGCAAAAACGGCAAATCTGTCCTCCTGGACGTGCTGATGAAGCTGCTCGGCGACTATGCGGACGCCGCTCCGCCCGGCTTCCTCATGGCCCGCCCCTATGAAGGCCATCCCACCGACCTTGCGGAACTCCACGGCCGACGTGTGATCGTCTGTTCCGAGGTCAAGCCTGGCGACAAGTTCGACGAGGCCCGTGTGAAGCTGCTCACCGGCGGTGACCGCATCAAGGCCCGTCGGATGAGGCAGGACTTCTTCAGTTTCCAGCCGACTCACAAGCTCTGGCTGCTGGGCAACCACCGGCCCGAAGTCGGGACCGGCGGCTTCGCGTTCTGGCGCCGTATGCGCCTGATCCCCTTCGAGAGGGTCGTTCCCGACAACCGCAAGATCGACAACCTCGCCGACATCCTCGTCACAGAAGAAGGCCCCGGCATTCTCGGCTGGCTGATCACCGGAGCCCGCCGCTATCTCTCCGGTGACCGGGACCTCACGGGCCCCGAGCGGGTCCGGATTGCCACCACCGCGTACGCCGAGACCGAGGATCACACGGGGCGTTACTACGAGGAATGCTGCGTACTGGGCCCCGAGCTGCGCGCAGAACAGGCTGCCCTCTACGCGGCCTACAAGACCTGGTGCCAGAATGAAGGCGTACCGGCCATGTCCTCGCGGGCGTTCGCCGCACGCACGCGTGAACTGGTCGGACTCGCTTCGCCCAAGGAGATGATCCTGTCCAACCAGCGCAAGCACTACCCGGGCATCGGACTACTTACCGACAAGGAAAGGGACGTCACCCGATGAGCTCGCTGATTACCGAGGACGAGATCAGCCACGAAACCGAACTCGTCTGGCTCGAGACGGTTGTGGACCTCGACTACGTCCGCCAGAGTCTGGACCGGCTACCTACCCGCCGAGGCAAGCCTGCCTACCATCGTGATGGACGCATGGTGGGCTACGCCCTCCTGGGGCCCACAGCGAAGCCCTCTCGTTCCTCGGGCACGTTCCGACGCCGTGTCTTCTGGCTCCTGCCCCACGATCGCGACAGCGAGCCCGATGGCCTCTACGCCAAGGGAGCGCCCGCCGAGGCCGTCGATCCGCGCACGCTTGTCGCACGGGTGAAAGGCTTTAAGACCGAGCGTTCCGAAGGTGGTCCGCCCTCAAGCGCCATGAGGGCACTCGGCATAACGCTTCCACTGTGATCGGCCGGATGCAGCAGTCGTGCTCCAGTCCGCCCGGTCGGCTGCCGACGTGGTCGAATCCTGCCGTCGGTCCTGTTCACAGGCGCTCTCGGGCCTAGACCAGGAGCTTCCGAGCGGATGTAGAGAGCGGGAATGCCCTCCCCACCGCTGGACAACTTGCACACCGATGGGGAACTTGGCCGTGAACCATTGCCTTTTACAACTGGGCGCCGATGTTTCATGAGTCGCAATGATGGCTTGGACGCCGTCGCCGAAGAGGTCGCTCCGCTCCGTGCCACTATCGGCGCACTGTTCGGCAAGCGGGCTCGCCCCGCCCCTGGCAAGGCTGTTGTCTGCCGCAAGGGAGACGGTCGCCCCTTCAGGCTCGGTAATGGCGCGCCCACACCCGCCAAGGCGGTACGCCCTCAATGGTGCCGAACTCTGCGCCCCGTCCGGCAAACACTGCCCTTTCAGGGGCTGCGTCGCAGTTGTGAAGGCAGGCGGCAGCGACGATGCGGACACCTGACCGATCGTGATCACCCGTAGCCTTCCCGTCCGCGTACTGTGCGACATGCCACCTACAAGTGTGGCCCCGGAGCGAGTGGTTCGGAATGAGTAATCAATACTCAATGAGCGGTTGATCTTCATGATCACGTAGATGGAGCGCATTTTCTGGCACCCCGTCGGCACTTCGATTCCGCCCCAGCTGATGGAGTCCCTTGCCGTGAACTCCCCTGCCCATCTGTGGCGTGGCACTCTCTGTCTGCACCGACGCCGGTCTCTGTGGGCAATGGCCGAGGCCGGCTGGTGCCCCACCTCTGGTGGCTGGTGCCTTGTTACTGTCTCGGAAGTCTCCTCGCCGGATCACCGGAAACTCTGGGCACAGTCGATGCACCCCTCGTACGGAGAAGTTGGGAGCGGGTGAGCACAGGGAATGAGGCCGAGGTGGTGATGCCGGAAGGCGGATCCCTGAAGCCGTCGGCCACTCCCCCCATCGTGCCGCCCGGACTCGGTCTGCTTGGTGCCACGCTGATGAGAAGTCGTGCTGCGAAGGCAGTTGGGCCGAGCGTACTGAGCAAGGGGTGGCCTCAGCCCCAATGGGCCGGAGGTCACCCCTTGCTCAGTCAGAGCTCCGAACCAGGGAGGGTTTCGCGCCGTTGCTGATGCTTCATCAAAACAGAGAGCATCCTGTCGAATTCGGTGTCGCTCATTTTCCGGATGAGGTGCATGGCCACGAAAACACCGTCATCGTAGGGGAGTTTCGGCAGTGAGGGCTTCTGAGCCGCCGCGAGGTCCTCGCCATTGACTTCACCGTCGGTGCGCGGTTCGGGTACCGCTCCTGCACTTGCGGGCGCAGAGGCCTCCCCCATCGCAGCCGGGGCCGACGTGTGGTCAGGCTTGGGGGCATCTGCCATTACGTCGTAATAGCTGCTGGCGTCGGCCTGGTTCCGTGCGTGGTCCTGTACGTCGGCCGGCGCGTCCTCCGCTGCTGCTTCCGCTCTCCGGGCCGGCGCCTCGGGCTGGACTGCGGCCCGAGGCTCAGACTGTGTTTTCTGCTGTCGATTCCTGAGATGGCGCTCCTGCTTCTCGGCCTCTTTCCTGGCGCGTTCGGCCTTCAGCTCGTCCAGGGCTGCCTGCTGCTGCTCGGCTGGTTTGTTGCCGACCGCGCGCAGCAGATCGATGGGCTCTTCGCCCACACGGGCCTGGAGTTGGGGAGTGAGGTTGAGCAAGGCCAGACGCTGTGACACCCAGCCTTGAGACCGATGGAGCCGCCTGGCCAGGGCGGTCTGGCTGCCGTGGATGGACAGCAGGCGTTGCAGGGCGCGGGCTTCGTCGAGTTCCTCGAGGTCCTGTCGATGGATGTTGGCCACCAGGGCGGACTCGAGGATTTCCTCGGAGGTGGTCCCCTGGTCGTCGCTGACCATCACCTTGATGCTGGTGAGGCCCGCTTCGCGGGCCGCGGCCAGACGGCTGCTGCCGTCGATGACGACGTGGGTGGTGTTCGGCTCGAGGTCGGCTTCGCGGTCCGGGTTCGCTTTGAGGTAGGCGTCACGGTTCATGACCGTGATCGCCTGCTTCTGCCCGTGGGTCGACAGGCTGCCCGCGAGGTCGGTGAGATCGCCGAGACTGGAACGGGGATTGTCGGGGTTGGGACTGATCTTGTGGGTGGGAAGTTCGGTGGGCGGAGCGACCCCGTCGGTGGGGACACCAGTTGCGGCGGCCACGGCCTGGCGGCGTGCGCTGATGGTGCGGGTCGTTCCGCCGAAGCGACCGACTCCCAGTTGATCGGCCTTGCTCATCAGATCTCCCGGGCCAATGCGCGCATCCCGATCGCCTGCTGCGACTTGGGTGCATAGGTCAGCAGGGGTTGTTTCACACGCACGGCTTCCTTCTGTTCCTTGAGGTCTCCGATGAGTCCGACGACCCTCGGATCCTTTATGTCGACCCACCCCTGCAGAGAGGATGTGGCGATGTAACCACGGCGGGAGTCATAGAGATTGACGACGATGCCGAGGTAGTCGATGTCGATCTGGAGGTCACCGCGCAGGTCGTCGATCTGTGTAGTGAGGAGTTCATAGGCGTCGGCGGAACTGTCCTCGGCCTGGACCACGATCAAGGCCCCGGACTGGCCGGGCGTCTCTGCGTCGCGGCGTCGACCGTAGTAGGCAGCGGCGTCCATGCTGAGGCCGAGGCTGGGTGGGCAGTCGACGAGGATGACGTCGTAGTCGGCTTCGAGCGGGGCTAGTGCCCTCTCCAGTGCGGCTTCCCGGGCGCGCACCGCCGACAAGCGCACATCAAGGAGGAAGGCATCGTTGCATGCTGGCAACAAGTGGAGTCGCCCACCGAACGAATCGTCGTCGACGGAGACGATGAGATCGCGAAGGTCGCCCTTGGGATCCCCCGCCATGTGGTTGGTGAGACTGTCGCCGTTCAGTGGCAGAGGTGTTGCGCCCAGTTGGTTCGTGAGGTGGCACTGCGGGTCGAAGTCGACGAGAAGCACGCGCAGCCCGAGGCCAGGCAGGCTCTCGATGTCGAACGGATCGCCGTCGGGCTCCAGATCACCTACGTGGGTCTCACTTGCCCGAAGAGCCTTGGTAAGCGCCTTGGCAATGCGTACGGAGTGCAGCGTGTTGGGATCCTCGGCCAGTGCTTCACCGACGCCTGCGGTGATCGCTGTCTTTCCGACACCGCCCTTCTGATTGCAGACGATGATGCGCCGGGTGATCGCGGGGCGATCGACGTCGGGGGCTGGGTTGGCATCGAGCCAGAGCTGGATGGACTGGGCCAGGCCCTGGATGAACGAAACACGCCGGTCCGTGGCGATCTGACGGAACGTGTCCCATTGCCCTGGTGGCAGGAAGGTGGAGAAGGAGTCTGCGCCGGCGGTGTCGATGGCGGTGGGTGCGGAAGCCAGGTTGCACCAGTCGCTGATGCCCTGCTCGACGGCCGTTTGGATCTCGGTGCCGTGCTGAGCGGCTCTGATTTTGAGGCTCTGCCGGAGCCATCCCGGCAGTTTGGAGACGACCTTCTCGCGGTCGCTGGAGGTGGCTGGCGAACTCATAGAAGACACCTTACTAACGTCTCTGATCCTTTCAAGCACTGGCGCGTTAGCTAGGGATGATTGTTGGTACGTCATCCGTTTCTGTAGGTATCTCAGGCACCATCGTCTCGCCCTCGGCCCCCTCTGGGTATGCGTCCCCACCATTACGCCGTAATAGGGCTCCGCACGGCCAGGTCGCGCGCGGGCAGACGTACGCACGTGCATGGCTTGACGCGTGTGAGGTGCCACCACCAACGCCGCCCCCTCCCGGGTCTGGTCACCGACGTCCATCAACTTGAGCCAGCTGCGTCTCGGCTGTACCTCGGCGCCACTCCCCCAGCGGCGTTCATCGGCTCCCGGGGGCTATTACGCCGTAATAGCCCCCGGGAGCATGAGGCAGGTGCCAGGCATGCCATCCGGTGCTCCGCTGTCGTGTCGCACCTGTGCCAAGGTTTACCAAGGCGTCGCGGGCGTCCGCGTCAGTAGACCTACTGATAGCGCGGCGCGTCACGCGTCTGGACGGTTGATTCCAGGAGTGAGTCGGGTGCTGTCGACTCTCGCGATGGCGGTCCAGTCGGACGAGTGCGGCAGCTCCGTGGGAGTCGTACTCCTTGATGTCAGCGGGGCCGCAGCCCGTCGAACACCACGTCGAAGATCCGCTCCCGCGGCGTTGGATCCGCTCCGAGTTGCTCCATCGCCCTGCTGGTGCCGGCCAGTAGGGCGATGAACTCTGGCAGACCCAGCTCTGGGCGGACTGCCCCAGCCTGTTGCGCCCCCGCCAGCAGCTCGGCAAGCCGACCCTGGATCTCCATGGTCGGGCCCTGCAGTGACGCGTGAACGTCCCTCCCGGCCGCGGAAAGAGCCTGGGTGAACTCGTTCCTGCCCACGGACTCCTCCACCACCAAGCGGAGGCACGCGAAGAAGGCGTCGGCCGGCCCGGCCTCGGCAGCCAGCCGCGCGGTCTGGGCTGCCATGGCCTCCAGCCTTCGCACCATCACCGCCTCCAGCAGTGCTTCCTTGGTCGGGAAGTGTCGAAAGAGTGTGCCGACTCCGCCCCCGGCGGCGCGGGCGATTCGGGCCGCATCCGCCCGCAGCGGGCGCTCGGGAGTGCCACTCATTCCTCTCCCGCCCTTCTCGGTCGACGCCAGACTCACCTTGGACAACCGGAGTTGATAGTCCATATGGTTTATTCGGAGTCGCTAGTCCGATTCTGGCGGCGGTCCCGCTGGAGGTTGATCATGTCCGAAACGCTGTCCCCTCGTGACGTCGTGCAGAAGCTGGTCGACGGCATCGCCGCGGGGCGGTTCACGGAGCTCGCCGAGCTGCATGCCGAGGAAGCCGTAGTGGAGACCGTCTTCGAGCCGGTCGGCCCGCGCCGGTTCGAGGGGCGGGCCACCCTGAAGCAGCGTTTCGCGCAGGTATCCGCGAGTTCACCCGTGGAGCTGACCCCGGTGAACGTGGTCGTCCGGGAAACCGACGACGCGGAGGTGGTCGTCGCCGAGTTCGACTGCCAGGTGTACCACCGGGTGACCGGGCGGACTTTCACGTCCTCCAACATCCAGGTGCTGCGGGTCCGCGACGGCCTGATCGCGGCGAGGACCACCACGACCTCG
>NZ_JBEXYL010000082.1:0-35945 GCF_040630895.1 Streptomyces sp. NPDC005728 | reverse complement strand
GAAGGGCTGTCAGTTAGCCACCAGAACTGGAACCTCAGAGGTGGGGCAGGTCACACCTGTCACCCAAACCTGCAGCAGACCCGACCGTCTCCGAGGCCCCTGGCATCGTGTCCAGGGGCCTCGCTGTTGCTGACTGTCTAGCGCAGCGGATAGCCAATCTCCGCGATGTCCTTCGCAAGGTCGGCCAGGGTGATCTCTGAGTTCAGTGCGCTGACCACTTCATCGGTCAGGGGACGGGAAGAAAGGACGTGGCGAACGGCCTCCACGGCCACCGGGACCTCGTAGTAGTCCTCGGCCCATCGCTGAAACGCTTCCGGCGAGCGGTCCACCAGCAGTCGGAAGAGATACCCAGCGCCGTCCGGGTCTTCTGCTTCCCCATCAGGGAAGTCGATCGTCCCTGTCTTCCAGACATCGTCTCCCGTCTCTCGCCACATGCACGCGGTGACGAGAGGCATCCCGTCCTCATCGGAGAACGCCGGTTCCTCAACGCACGGTCGGAAGACGTCGGGAACTTCGTCGAGCACTCCGGGCCATGGCCCGTCCTCTGCATAGGGGCTCATAGGTGATTCGTGATCGAACCCGCGGACGTAGGTGCCGGCATCCGAGGAAACGATCGAGTACTCGTCGCCCGATCCGTTCCGCATCGAGGCCATCGACTCGCTCTCGGACCAGTGGTCGTTGAAGGAGTGATACCGGTCCGCCCACTCAGGGCTCAGGATTGCCTCCAGCATGGCCAGGGAACGGCAGTGCTCACGGAGGACGGCTATCTCAGGCAGCTGCCGAGCAACATCATGAACGGTCACCTGCTCATCCAAGCGCACACCTCTGACATGTCAGGTTGCTGCCTGGCGCGTGAGAGTCGAACCAAACCTGAGAGCTGCGAAGAGTGCGACTCACCTGCGGCAACGCCCCAAGATCCCGTCCACGCCTAGTCCACAGACCTCGACATACGCCCGCTCCGAGCTGCATACGCCTGCACATACGCGAAGACCCCGGCCTCAGCATTCTCGCTGGTGACGGGGTCTTTGGGCACCTCATAAAGGGTGCCCCCGGCAGAATTCGAACCTGCGTAGACGGCTTCGGGGCCCATGTGCGCCACGGGCGACGCCTACGACTGGCTTGCGCAACGCGATCCGAGGGCTCGGTCGGTGGGGGACGCGACGGTGTGTGTTGCGTCGTTCGGGGCCGCGTGGCTCAGCGGCTTGCCGCTGTGCTTGCCGCTGCTTGAGACGAAACCGGCGCTCTCGCTTCAGGTGTGGCATGGGCTTCGCTGCACCGGCCGTGTCAGCTGCTGCGGACGCCACTCCGAGTGTCAGGCGTACGAACCCCGCGGGTCCCGACCGGCGAGCCGGGTCCGCCGATCGGTTGGCTGCGCCCCGGTCAGCCAAGCTTGAGAAGTCCCGCTTCGACGACGGCGCGGCCGAAGGGGCTCGCGAGTTCGGCGAGACGCTCACAGTCGGCGTCACCCAGGACGCCGTAGGCGGGAAGGGTCAGGAGGTCGGTGCGGTCCTCGATGTGCTGCCGCAGGAGTACGCCGTCCGAGCTGAGGGAGTCGCCGTCGAGGAGTCCTCGCTCGCGCAGGCGCTCCTCGGTGTCGGCCCACTCCTCCTCGGGCCATGCGCGGCTCGACTTGAGGAGGCCGACGGGAACCTCACCGGTGGCGGCGTGCAGAACCAGGGCCTCCAGGCCCCCGACGCCCTCGCTCAGCAGGCACGCGACATGGCCGTCTCCACGGAACTCCCGGAGCAGCGTCTGGGCGTGCCACAGCTGCAGTACCGGATCGTCCGGCCAGGGCAGTGCGGCATGCGCGGCGAACAGTGGGCGGCCCTGCGGGTGTTCGCAGGCCGCCTCGGCAGCCCGGCGGGTCAGTGCCAGGACCTCGTTGAGGTTGGGCAGCTCATGGATTCCCGCCCGCCGCAGGGCTTCGCCGACCGCGGCGTACCGCGCGTCCAGCACCTGGTGCGGCGACGCTGCGTCCCAAGCCCCGTCGACCGCCTGCCGTACGAAATCGGGGTTGAAGTTGTAGAAGGTCGAGATGACCAGTTCGGCGGAGGCTCGGCCGAAGGCGGCGCTGCGGGAGGCGAAGTACCCTGCGCGTCCCCTCAGTCCGAGGTCCGCGTACCGTCGCCTTGCCTCGGGGACGAAGTAGATCATGCCGTGCACGGGCTCGAGGCGGCGCCAGGCCGCGCGCGCTGTCTTCATGGGGTGACCTCTTCGGAGAGTCGAGGAACGGGGTGTTGGCCGCGGTTCAGTACTCGCCGTGCGCTCGCAGGTGTTCGAGCAGCAGGCGGCTCAGCATGTCGGGCGCCTCCTCGGGGACCCAGTGGCTGACGCCCTGAAGGGTCTCGAACCGGTACGGCCCGTTGACCCACCGCCGGGTCTCCTGTGCGGCCGCCGGGCCGAACGCGCTGTCCTCCGTGCTCCAGACGTACAGCGTGGGCACGTCGATGACGCCGATGGTGCCGTCGGGACGGCCCGCCCGGTACCAGTTCAGCGCAGCGGTGAGAGCGCCTGGCCGCGACAGGTGCTGCACATAGGCCTCGGCACTGTCCTGCGGGACCTTTCCGGCGTAGAGGGCGCGAAGCTCTCGGGCATCATCGGCCAGCATGCGCTCTTCGGTCGCGGGTGCTTCGCGCCAGTCGATCATGTAGTGCGAGCGGCTGCGCTGATCCTGGTCGGTGCGCAGGGCGGCGGCCAGAGCGCCGGGGTGCGGGGTCGAGACAACGGTCAGGGTGCGTACGCGGGCGGGGTGGGCGTCAGCGGTCCACCAGGCCACCGCACCTCCCCAGTCATGCCCCACCAGGTCGAAGGCCGTCCAGCCCAGTTCCTCGGTGATCGCGACCACGTCGTCGACGAGAAGGCTGATGCGATAGTCCTCGGGCCGCTGGGGGCGGGCGCCCGGGGAGTACCCGCGCTGGTCGGGTGCCACCACCCGGTGGCCGTGCGCGGCCAACGCGGCGATCTGCCGTTGCCACGCCAGCCCTGTCTGCGGGAAGCCGTGCAGCAGCAGCACCGGGCGGCCCTCGGGCGGACCCGCCACGATCGCGTCGAACACACCCGCACCTGTGGAGATGCTCAGCTCGGTCACGATCCACCTCTTCATACCGACTGGTCGGTAGCCTTCAGGCAGGAAGGCGGGCTGTCAAGGTCGCGAGCATGAGTCGCTTGGTTGAACATGACGCCGAATTCAACTATAACCGGTCGGGAGGCCGGCTCCCGTCGCCCCTGCGGCCATGACTCACGTCATCGGTCACCGGTGGAGACGGTCAATGAGCCCTCCCCGCGCCGTAGTTGGCGTTCGGCACCGCCCACCGGCATCGAGCCCGGCTCACAGTGGCCGGAATTCTGGCCCCGAAGTTCCCGGACGAACCGGACCTACAGGAAGCAGTGAGGCGACATGAGGGAAGCAGTCATCGTTTCGACGGCACGGACGCCGATCGGCAAGGCGTACCGCGGCGCGTTCAACGACACTCAGTCGCAGGAACTTGCTGCCCATGCCCTTGCGCACGCCGTACAGCGCGCCGGGCTCGAGGGAGGCGAGATCGAGGACGTGATCCTCGGCTGCGCCGCGCAGCAGGGGTCCTCCGGCTTCAACGTCGCGCGCCAGGCCGCTCTGCGTGCCGGACTTCCGGACACCGCGTCCGGGATGACGATCGACCGGCAGTGCTCGTCGGGGCTGATGGCCATCGCGACGGCCGCCAAGCAGATCGTCGCGGACGGCATGCAGGTCGCTGTCGGCGGCGGTGTCGAGTCGATCTCCCTGGTGCAGAACGACCACATGAACACCCATCGCATGGCGGATCCCTGGCTTGTCGAGCACAAGCCGAGCATCTACATGCCGATGTTGCACACGGCAGAGATCGTCGCCGAACGGTACGGCGTGAGCCGGGAACGTCAGGACGAGTTCGCGCTTGAGTCACAGCAGCGCACCGCGGCGGCGCAGGAGGCCGGCCGGTTCGACCGGGAGATCGTCGCGCTCAGCAGCGTCAAGAAGGTCCTCGACAAGCAGTCCGGGGAGGTGCGGGACGAGGAGGTCACCCTGGTCCGGGACGAGGGCAACCGCCCGTCGACGACGCTCGAGGGCCTGGCCGGGTTGGCGCCGGTGCTGCCCGACGGCCAGGTGAGCGCGCACTCCAGCGTGACGGCGGGCAACTCCTCCCAGTTGTCGGACGGGGCCTCGGCGTCGGTGTTGATGGAGTCGAAGGAGGCCGAGCGTCGCGGACTGGAACCGCTGGGCGTCTACCGAGGCATGACCGTTGCCGGTTGCGGGCCGGACGAGATGGGCATCGGTCCGGTGTTCGCCATTCCGAAACTGCTCAAGCAGCACAATCTCGGCGTCGACGACATCGGCTTGTGGGAACTCAACGAGGCGTTCGCCTCCCAAGCGCTGTACTGCCGCGACGAACTGCACATCGATCCGGAGCGGTTCAACGTCAACGGCGGCGCGATCTCGGTCGGTCATCCGTACGGAATGACCGGTGCCCGACTGGTGGGGCATGCCCTCATCGAGGGCAAGCGCCGCGGTGTCCGGTACGTGGTGATCTCCATGTGCGTCGGCGGCGGAATGGGCGCAGCCGGGCTGTTCGAGGTCGCCTGAGCCCGGCACTGGAAGCCGACAACGAGAGAGAGGCATGGACACCGTGTCGAACGTGGTGGAAAAGACCCGGACCGCGGTCCTGGTGGACTTCGGCGGGGTCATCACCTCCAGTGTGTTGCGGGCCTTCACCGACTTCGGCGCCTCGCTCGGCGGCGACCCGCGCCTGCCGCTGCACCTCCTCGCCCGGGACCAGCCCTCACGCACCCTCCTGGCCGACCACGAGTGCGGCCGTATCGACGCCGAAGCCTTCGAGCGAGGATTCGCCGAGCGTCTCCGCGTCCACGGCGCCGACGTACCGGCCGAGGGGCTCACGGCCCGGATGCAAGCGGGAATGTCGATCGATCAGGACATGCTCGCGCTGCTCGGTGATCTCCGCGCCGCCGGCCATCCCGTGGCGCTCGTATCCAATTCGTTCGGTACCGGAACCTACGACGGCGTCGACCTCGCCGCCGTCGCCGATGCCGTGGTCATCTCCGCCGAGGTCGGGATCCGCAAGCCTTCCCGGCGGATCTACGCGATCGCATGTGAACGCCTCGGCATCGACCCCGAGGAGGCGGTCATGATCGACGATCTGCAGCAGAACCTCGACGGAGCCGCACGGATCGGAATCGGGGGCGTACTGCACACCAGTGCCGCCGACACCCGCCGCCAGCTCGCCGAACGCTTCGGGATCACCGCCTGACCGATCGATCGATCGACCGATCGCGAGCCATCACCTGCTCACATCCCGGAAGGCACCGCCCATGACCAGCGTTATCGATCCTGTGTGCCGCCACGCGGCCGCCACCCCGGGCAACATCGCACTGCGTGGTGCCGCGGATCAGTGGACCTACCTTCAGCTGCGCGACGCGAGCGCACGGTACGCGGGGTCCTTGGCCGCCGCAGGGCTGTCCCCCGGGGACCGGGTGCTGCTCGCGGCGCCGTCGGTGCCCGAGTTCGTGGTGGCCTACCTCGGAATTCAGGCCGCGGGCTGTGTCGTGGTACCGGTCAACACGATGTCCACCCGGGCCGAAGCCGAGTACGTTCTCGGCGACGCCGGGTGCTCGTCGGCGATCGCATGGCACACCCTCGGCCCAGCCGTCGCCGAGGCGGCCGCGGCGCTCAAGGTGCCCTTCCGGACGCTGTCCCCGGGCGCGTCGGTCACCGACGCAACCCCTGCCGACGTCGTCGACCGGGACCGCGACGAGACCGCGGCCATCCTCTACACCTCGGGCACCACAGGGCGGCCGAAGGGAGCCCAACTCACTGTCGGCAATCTGTTGTCCGCCGGGGAGATCGGCGCCGAGTGCAGCCGCGCCACGAGCGCCGACCGTACCGGCACCGGACTGCCCCTGTTCCACGTGTTCGGCCAGGCATCGGTCATGATGGCGACCCTGACCGTGGGCGGTTCGATGTCGTTGCTGGCCCGATTCGACCCGGTGTCGATGCTGGACATGCTGCGCCGCGACCGGCTCACCATCATGGCCGGCGTGCCGACCATGTGGAACGCGCTGCTGCATGCGGCGGGCGACGCGAACCCGGCGGACTTCGCCGGGCTCCGTGTCGCCGTCTCCGGCGGCGCATCGCTGCCCGGGGAGATCGCCCGGGCCTTCGAGGCCCGCTTCGGCTGCACCATCCTCGAAGGGTACGGGCTCACCGAGACCACCGCGTTCGGCACCTTCAACGACATCGACCGCGGCGGCAGGATCGGGTACACCGGCAGGGCGGTCCCGGGGCTGCAGGTTCAGGTGCGTGACCACGACGACAACGAGTGCCCGCCGGGTACGGTCGGAGAGGTCCACATCAAGGGGCCCACGGTGATGCGCGGCTACTGGAACCGGCCCGCGGACACCGCCGCGGCAGTCTCGTCCGACGGCTGGTTCCGGACCGGCGACCTCGGCGAAACCGACACGGACGGTGACCTGCGCATCGTCGACCGCGTCAAGGACCTGATCATCCGCGGCGGTTACAACGTCTATCCCGGTGAGGTCGAGGAAGTTCTCTACGAGCATCCGGACATCGTCGAGGCAGCCGTGATCGGCGTTCCCGACGAGCACTACGGCGAGGAGGTCGCCGCGCTCATCGCCGCCCGGCCCGGTTCCGTGCTCGGTGCCGCCGAGGTGTCGAGCTGGGCACGAGAGCGACTGTCCGCCTACAAGATCCCCCGTATTGTCCGATTCGTCGACGCGCTGCCCAAGGGCCCGACCGGGAAGATCCTCAAGCGGTCCATCGACCGTACCGCCCTGACCCGTGACACTGCGCCCGGCGACGCTGCCACCCCCCGCTGAGCATGTCTTTCTTCGACGGGACGCTTATGACTATGGCGTCGGATTCAAGTAAAGTTCCGGGGATGGACACCACTGCGCCCGAGGAGATCGGCGGCGAGAAGGCACCGCCCATGGCGCCTGTCTCGCACCTGCGCGAGCTGCCCACGACAAAGCGCGGAGCGCGGACACGGGCCGCTCTGGTCAAGGCCGCGCGAAAGGTGTTCGAACGGGATGGCTACCTCGACACCCGCCTGACCGACATCACCAAAGAGGCTCAGTGCGCGGCGGGATCCTTCTACACCTACTTCGCCAACAAGGAAGAGGTGCTTGCCGCCGTTCTCCTGGAGGCTCAGGAGGACATGCTGCACCCCGGCATGAGCCGGGTGCAGGGTACCGACGATCCCTATGTGGTCCTCGAGGCGAGCAATCGCGCGTATCTCGAGGCATACAAACGGAATGCGCAGCTGATGGCCCTGCTCGAGCAGGTCGCGCAGGTGGAGCCGGAGTTCCGTGAGTTCCGGAGCCGGCGCGCGGACGCGTTCATCCGCCGCAACGCCCGCGGCATCGCCGACCTGCAGGCGCGGGGTGTCGCAGACCGCGAGGTCGATCCCTTGACGGCCTCCCGTGCGCTGTCGGGCATGGTCAGCGTCATGGCCTACAACGCCTTCGTGCTCGGCGAACGGCAAGGAGAAGGCGCGCCGGTGGACTTCGACGAGCTCGTCTCCACGGTCACCCGGCTCTGGGCGAACGCCCTGCGGTTCCCTGGCCACCGCTGATCCGTCGCTCTTGAGCGCTGACCCCCTGCTCCAGCAGGGGGTCAGCTCATCTTTGTAGCGGAGCCGCGCAGCGGCGGAGTTCACCGCCGTCTTGACCTTGGCGATCCAGTCTTCAACACCCCTGTGCGCAATGTGCTTTCCCAACGGTGGACGCTGAATTCCATCAGCAGAAAGTTCAATGAGCGCCGCTGACCAGGAGGAATGGTCGGGGTTCAATTCAACTCGGCCCCGCGCCACGGCGGAACCTTGTGGCGTTACGGACCTCGCCCAGCTCCTTGGTGATCCGGTCGGCGAGCCCGGGGTTGCCGAACGGGATTCCTCCGCCCGCAGCTCAGTGGGTCCAGGCGGCCTTCTCTGTGAGCTCTTTCAGAGTGGCCACTGATCGAGTGATGGCTGGGCCGAAGCACGCTGGTTGTCACATGGGCGGGCTTGCTGTCGCTGTGGCCGGGCTGCATGCGTTGGACTTGACCAGCTGAACACCGTCGTCACCGAAGCTGGTTGAGGCGGCCAGGGGTTGTCAGTGGCTGGTGACAGGATCACCGGCATGGTTTTCGTACGTACTACTCCGCCGCGGCCCGTCGACGTGACCGCGGTCTTTCCCGAGCTGGCGCCGTTGGCACGTCCTGCGATTCGGTTGCACCCTCGTCCCGGGTCGCCTTCGGTCGGGGAGAGCTCGGTCGGGGGGCCGTTGCTGTGGCCGGCGGAAGAGCCATGGCCACACTGCGAAGCCTCGCACCTGCACGTGGACAGCGGGTTCCGCCAGTCGCCGGACGACGTGCGGCTCATGAGGCGCATGCGGGCCCGGTGGCACGGTGATCACGATGGTCCTGGGACAACGCCCGAGGAGGCGGCGATCAAGGAGCGGAACGCCGCGAGGCTCGCGGAGCGATTCGCCGCTGGCCCGCCGCCCGCGGACTGCCCGGTCCCCATGCTGCCCGTGGCCCAGCTGTATCTGCGCGACATACCCCTGCTGCGGCCGCCCGGACAGGCCGATCTGCTCCAGGTTCTGTGGTGCCCCTACGACCACGATCCGCATCACAAGCCGTCGACCGCACTGTTCTGGCGGTCCGCCGCTGAGGTCGTCGACATCCTCGCCACACCGCCCGAACCGTACGAGGTGAACGATGACGGCTATCTGCCGGAGCCGTGCGTGCTGGCACCGGAAGCGATCACCGAGTACCCCGACAGCCTCGATCTGAGCCCGCAGATGCGGCTGATGGTGGAGGATTGGAGCAGATGGCAGGCAGCCGGCGCCGACGTGGACAGCTCCTACGCGGACTGGCCGCGGGACTTCTACGACATCCATCTGGCGGACGCGCCCGGCTGGAAGGCCGGCGGCTGGCCGCCGTGGGGCCGCACCGATCCCAACCCCCGATACTGCACTGTCTGTGAGGTGCAGATGGTCCCGCTGCTGACCATCGCCTCCGGCGAATGGGACGGTGGTGAGGGACACAGCTGGGCGCCTTGCGAAGAACAGGCCGCCGCCAACGCTGCCGGTCATTGCTGTGGCCAGAGCCCCTCGCGGCCGACCAAGGTCGCAGTCGGCAGCACCGACAACATGCAGATCTACATCTGCCCGGCCTCCCCCGAGCATCCGCACACCGACCTGATCCAATGAGCTGCCGGGCCTGTCACACACCCTCCCGCAGTCGCTGGCAGAAGTGCCGCCGCGTCAGGGTGTGTGACAAGCCGTTCGCCCCACGGCGACGGGACCCGCAACGCACGAAGCTCCTGTGCCGTTGGGGGAGGTGTTCGAAGTCCCAACCCGTTGGCGCAGGAGCCTTGTTGGTTCCCCACCCTGCCGCACTCGACCTGCCGCACGCGCTGGTCGAGTGGGTCACCATGCTCATCGTCACCCGTGAGGGTGACCGCCGCTGCAAGCTTCCACCGCACCAGCGCGCGCTGGTCGCCTTGGTGTACCTGCGCAAACACGACACCCTCGCGCAGATCGCCGCCGGCTTCGGCACCTCGGTGGGCACCGCCCACGCCTACACCCGCGCCGTGGTCGACCTGCTCGCAGCCAGAGCACCGGGCCTGCTCAAAGTCCTGCGTGAAGCCGACCCGGACTTCGTCCTGCTCGACGGAACACTTGCCGCGTGCGACCGCTTGGGCGACGGCCGGGCGGACTACTCCGCCAAGCACCGCCGCCACGGCGTGAACGTCCAGGTGGTGACCGACCCGGCCGGACACCTGCTGTGGATCTCGCCCGCCATGCCGGGCCGGACCCATGACCTGACCGCGGCCCGCACGCACGGGATCATCCGCATCTGCGAACGCCAGGGCGTCCCGGTCCTCGCCGACCGCGCCTACATCGGTGCCGGCCCCTGGGTCACCGCCCCCGCCAGACGCCCGCCCCGCCGCGACCTGTCACCAACCCAGCGCACCCTCAACCGCGCGCTCTCGGCAACACGGGCACCGGTCGAGCGGGGCGTGGCCCGCCTGAAGTCCTGGCGGATCTTCCACCACGCCCGCTGCAGCCCGAATCGAATGTCGTCAATCGCCTCTGCCGTCCTCACCCTGGAGCGGCAACGCTGAAAGAGCTCTGTGGGTGGCGTGCGTTCCCAACTGTTGAACTTGACGTCGGATTCAACTATACAGGGCAAGAGCACGGTCGCACCGTCTCGGGGCTATGCCCCGGCTTCGCACACCCCGCCCACGGAGAGGGTTCGCTGTGAACGTCGCACAAAGAATCGCCATCGTCACCGGTGGTGGCGGTGGTATCGGCAGCGCGCTGGTCGCACGGCTCGCTCGCGAAGGTGCCCGGGTCGTCGTCGCGGATCTGGACGCGGACAGCGCGCGGGCGGTGTCGGAGAGAGTCAACGCCGACCATCCCGGAAGCACCGTCGGCGCCGGCGCGGACGCGTCGGACACGGCCCAGATCCAGCAGTTGATCGCCCTGGCGGAGAGCGCGTTCGGCCCGGTCGACCTCTACTTCGCGAACGCGGGTATCGCGGGGGCGCTCGGCCTCGACGCCAGCGAGCAGGACTGGGACCTCTCGATCGACGTGAACCTGCGAGCCCACATCCGTGCGGCAAAGCTGCTGGTACCGCGGTGGCTCGAACGCGGTGAGGGCTACTTCGTCAGCACCGCCTCGGCGGCCGGGCTGCTGACGCAGATCGGCTCCGCCACGTACGCCGTCACCAAGCATGCGGCCGTCGCCTTCGCCGAATGGCTGAGTGTCACCTACGGCGATCGCGGGGTCCGTGTCAGCTGTCTGTGCCCGATGGGGGTGAACACCAGGCTGCTGTCCTCCGGGGAGGACTCCGGGGACGCGCTGGGAAGGGCGGCGACGCGGGCCGTCACGTCCGCGGGCGATGTCCTGGAACCGGCCGAAGTCGCCGACGCCGTCCTGGCCGCCATCGAGGACGAGCGCTTCCTGATCCTGCCGCACGAAGCCGTTCTTGAGATGTACCGGCAGAAGGGCTCGGACTACGACCGGTGGCTGCGCGGGATGCGCCGCTACCAGAGCTCGCTGCTCACGCAGGAATGACCGGCACGCCGGGCGAGCTCCTCCTCGCCGAGCGCTGAAGGCCGGCGCCGGTGGCCCCTGCCGAGGGTCCGATGCCGTCGAAGGCGTGGCCGGTCACCTCGACAAGCGCCCGCCGAAATTTCCCTCCCCACCCGTCAAGGAGTTCGGATGTCCCTGTTCGAGATGTCGGACCGCGCCAAGACATACCAGGCGGATCTGCTCGATTTCATGGATGCGCACGTCTACCCCGCTGAGGCGGTGTACCACGAGCAGATGCGCGCGTCGGGCGACCCGCACTTCCACCCGCCGATCATCGAGGAACTCAAGGCGCAGGCGCGAGGGCGCGGACTGTGGAACCTCTTCCACCCGCACCCGGACTGGGGCCCGGGGCTGACGAACCTCGAGTACGCGCCGCTGGCGGAGATCATGGGGCGCAGTCACATCGCCTCCGAAGCGTGCAACTGCAACGCTCCCGACACCGGCAACATGGAGGTGCTCACGCTGTTCGGCAGCGACGAGCACAAGGAGAAGTACCTCAAGCCCCTGCTCGACGGGACGATGGCCTCGGCCTTCGCGATGACCGAGCCGCGTGTCGCCAGTTCCGACGCCACCAACATCGAGCTGCGGATGGAGCGCGACGGCGACGAGTACGTGCTCAACGGCCGCAAGTGGTTCGCGTCCAATGCCCTGCACCGCAACTGCAAGGTGCTCATCGTCATGGGGAAGACGGACCCCACGGCTGCTCCGCACCGGCAGCAGTCGATGATGGTCGTCCCGATCGACGCCCCCGGGATCACGGTGATGCGCGGCCTGCCGGTGTTCGGCTACCAGGACCGTGAGGGCCACGCCGAAATCGACTTCACCGACGTACGGGTGCCGGCCAGGGACGTCCTCAAGGGCGAGGGCGAGGGTTTCGCGATCAGCCAGGCCCGGCTCGGGCCCGGCCGCATCCACCACTGCATGCGGGCCATCGGCGCGGCCGAGCGGGCGCTGGAGCTGATGTGCCGGCGCGCGCAGTCACGGGTGACCTTCGGCAGTCCGGTCGCCGAACGGTCCAACATCCAGGACTGGATCGCGGAAGCGCGGATCGACATCGAGATGATCCGTCTGCTCACGCTCAAGGCCGCGTATCTGATGGACACGGTCGGGAACAAGGAAGCGCGCACCGAGATCGCGGCCATCAAGGTGGCCGCCCCGAACATCGCGTTGAAGATCATCGACCGGGCGATCCAGGTGCACGGGGCAGCAGGGGTGACCGAGGACTTCCCGTTGGCGATGATGTACGCGCAGCTGCGGACGCTGCGGCTGGCGGACGGTCCGGACGAGGTCCACAAGCGGGCCATCGCCAGACAGGAACTGCGACAGTACCGCGACGCGGCGACAGTGGCGGTGAGCTGAGATGGCAGGACTCGATCTCACCGGTCGCACCGCTGTCGTCACCGGCGCCTCGCGCGGTATCGGGCTGGCGATCGCCCAGGCCATCGCCGCCGCCGGCGCAAACGTCGTCCTCACCTCCCGGTCCCAGGAGGCGGCGGACGCCGCCGCGGCCCAGGTCAAGGGCACAGCGGTCGGCATCGGCGCGCACGCGGTCGACGAAGATGCCGCCCAGCGCTGTGTGGAACTGACGCTCGAGCGCTTCGAAAGCCTGGACATCCTCGTCAACAACGCGGGGACCAACCCGGCCTACGGGGCGGTGATCGACCAGGACCACGGCCGGTTCGCCAAGACCTTCGATGTGAACCTGTGGGCACCCGTCCTGTGGACGGGGCTGGCCACACGGGCCTGGATGGCGGAGCACGGCGGGGCGGTCGTCAACACCGCGTCGGTCGGCGGCATGGCCTTCGAGGCGAACATCGGCTTGTACAACGCGTCGAAGGCCGCACTGATCCACCTCACGAAGCAACTGGCCCTGGAACTCTCGCCGAAGGTGCGCGTCAACGCGGTGGCACCGGGTGTGGTGCGCACGAAGCTGGCCGAGGCTCTGTGGAAGGAGCACGAGCAGACCGTGTCCGCCTCGACGGCGCTGGGGCGCATCGGGGAGCCTGCCGACATCGCCTCCGCGGTCGCCTTTCTGGTCTCGGACGCCGCGAGTTGGATCACCGGCGAGACCATGGTGATCGACGGCGGACAACTGCTCGGTGACGCGCTGCCGTTCAGGCAGGGAGCCGGCAGCGGGGTCTAGCGCGAACATTGTCGGAATCGACGCCGGGGCGATGAGCCGCTGGTTCGCCACCCCCGGCGTCGACTCCGCAGGGCCGCCTGTCCTCGACCGGGTCGGGTCCGGCCTTCGTCGGGCTGTGGCCGGTCCGGTGGCCCTCGCCATGCGCCGGGTGCTTCAGCCGGGCGGTGCCGACAGATGGATCAGGATGCCGCACACCTCGTCCACGATCTCCCGGGCCTCCGTCTCGTCCCCGCAGTCGCCCAGCTCGCGCGCCGCCCCTCCGATGACGGTGGTCAGCACGCTCACCCGGACCCGGCCGGCGCGTTGCCGCTCGTCCACCTCCAGCAGCCGGGCGTTGCGCCGTACCCATGCGCGGTCCCACTGGCGGCGCAGTGCGTCGAAGCCCGCGGGGCCGTCGTCCTCCACGAGGAGTCTGCCGAGCCTTCGGTTGTTCCAGACACCCTCCAGGTACGCCTTGGCTCCCGCCACGAAGAGGGCGATGGGGTCGTCCACCCCACGACTGCGCTCAAAGGTCAGCGTGGCCGCGGTCCGGCGCTCCTGCTCCTCCCGGAACTCCTCCCACAGGGCGAGATAGAGCCCCCGCTTTCCGCCGTAGTGCTGGAAGAGGCTGCCCACCGGGATGCCGGAGCGTGCCGCGATCTCGGTGAGACCGGCGTCGGTGTAACCGCGCTCGGTGAACACCTCCAGGGCGGCGTCCAGCAGCGCACGCCGGACCGTTCGGTTCTGCCCGGCGTACCCCTCCTGGCGGCCCATGCCTTCCTGCTCGCCCGGCAGCTGACGTGCCGCCTCGGCCCCGGCAGACTCCACTGTGCCGCTCACTGGTGTTCCCCACCTTCCTCGGCCCCGTCGCGGATGGCGAGGGCGACCAGTAGTTCCAGGAGGTCCGCGATCCGGCGTGGATTGCGGCCGGTGCGTTCCTCGATCCGGCGCAAGCGGTAGTGCGCCGTGTTGTGGTGCACCCGCAGCCGGTCGGCGGCCAGCCGCAGATTGAGGTCCGCCTCCGCGAAGGCCCGTATGGTGGCGGCCAGCGTGTCGCCGCGTCTGCGGTCATCCTCCAGCAGCGCCCGCACGCGCGGATCGACCAGCTGGCGGGCGAGGTCGTCGGCACGCAGCGCAAGGTAGTCGAAGGGGGACAGCCGCGGCAGCGCCGCCACCCCGCCCCCGTTCGGCACCAGATCGAGAGCGGCCCGCGCCTCCTGGTAGGCGCGTGGCAGTTCGGACGCGCCCTGTGCGACCGTACTGATCCCCATGGAGAGCATGGTTCCCTTCCGCGCGAGCCGCTCCTGCACGTCCTCGAAGTGGGCGCATATGTCCTCTGCGTTCATGCCGGCCCGGACCACGGGCACGGCCACCACCTCGTCGTGGCGCACCACTACCAGGGTTCTGCCGGCCCAGGGCCCGGCGACGCTGATCGACGCGCTGGTGGCGTACCCGTTCTCCGCCGAGGCCAGGTCCCCGGTGCGCGTGTCGCCGACGCACACCGCCACGACCGCCATCATCGGCGAGCGCGATCCGATGCCGTAGGCCTGCGCCGCGGCGGCCAGCGGACCGCGCGTCGGCGCCACGCCGGCCAGGAGCTGGTCGAGGAGATCCCGGCGCTCCCGGTCCGCGTCCGCCACCACGTGCTGCTGGTACTCGACGTAGGCCTGGGCGGCATGGGTGCTGGCGTAGTCGACGTACCGCATCAGCGGGGTGACGAGGGAGAGCGCGGCCTGCTGGGCCTCGGCGGACGGGCCCGCGCAGTCCAGCAGCGCGTCCCACATCACCTGCCGGCCGACCCGGAAGGCACTGATCCAGTCCTCCAGGGCGAACCCCGCGCGTGCGCGGCGCATCGCTGCCGCGCGACTGAAGACCAGGTCGTCGGCGGCGATGTCCCGGTCGCCGGCCAGCGCGGCCAACTGCATCCGGTAGTGCTCGAGGACCTGGTCCCGTACGTCGTCGAAGAATCGTTCGTCCTGCACTGCGTACGAGGGGATCTCCGCGCGCATCACCTCGACGGCGGTCTCCGCCACCTCCTCGACCCGGTCGTGGACGGCGTGCAGGATCCGCTGCCGCTCCCGGCGGAGCGGTTCGGAGAGCTGGGGAGTGCCCAGGGCGGGACCGCGAGGCATGGCGCCGATCGTCGCCGTCCGCCTAGTGCTTCGTCAACAGGCTCCGCGTGAGACATCTCCCGGCACCTGTGCGCGGCGCACAGTCCGGCGACCGGGAAGTTGGGTGCTCGCACCCAATGTGCGGCTGGAACGCCCCCACCTACTGTGACGCTCGCCCACCCCCCAGCACCTCGGAAGGGGCGTCACTCATGCTCGCGGTTGACGGTATCACCGTGCGCTTCGGCGGGATCACGGCACTGGACGGTGTCGCGTTCACAGTCGAGCCGGGCACCGCCGTAGGGCTCATCGGGCCGAACGGAGCCGGCAAGACCACCTTGTTCAACTGCCTCACCAGGCGCTGCGCCCCCGATGCGGGAACAGTGCAGTTCGAGGGTGAGGACCTGCTCGCCCTTCCGCCGCACGCCGTGGCCGGGCACGGCATCGCCCGCACCTTCCAGAACCTGGGCCTGTTCCCGCGGCTCACGGTCCGGGAAAACGTCATGGTCGGCGCCCACAGCCGGGGGCGCACCGGACACCTCGCCGCGGCGCTCCGGCTGCCCCGCGTCCGGCGGGAGGAGAGGGAACTACGTGACCGGGCGGACGACTTGCTACGGCGGCTCGGCCTGGCGGACGTCGCCGACCACCCCGCCGCCGGGCTGCCGTTCGGCACGCTCAAACGCGTCGAACTCGCCCGGGCGCTCGCGGTACGGCCCCGGCTGCTGTTGCTCGACGAACCCGTCAACGGGCTCAGCCACGGCGAGGTCGGCGAATTCGCGGATCTGGTCCGGTCGGTGTGCCAGGACTTCGACCTCACGCTCGTGGTGGTCGAACACCACATGGGGTTCGTGATGGGCCTGTGCGACAAGGTGGTCTGCCTCGACTTCGGCCGCAAGATCGCCGAGGGCTCGCCGGAGGAGATCCAGCGCGACCCTGCGGTCGTCGAGGCGTATCTGGGGGTGGCCGCATGAGCGAGCCCACCACCGACCGCACCGAGGCCCAGGCGAGTGTGGAGCCGGACTTCCTGAAGGTATCCGGCCTGCACGCCGGATACGGCCAGGCCCGCGTGCTCCAGGGCCTCGACTTCTCCGTCGCCCGCGGCGAGGTGTGCGCGATCCTCGGACCCAACGGCGCGGGCAAGACCACGACGCTGCGGGCGCTGAGCGGCATGGTCCGAGGCCGTGGCTCGGTCACCCTGAACGGCACCGAACTGCTGGGCCGCTCGCCCGAGCAGGCCGCCAGGCTGGGCGTGGCGCACGTCCCCGAGGGCCGGGGCACCTTCAACGACCTGACCGTCGAGGAGAACCTGCGCATCGGCGCCCACCTGCGCACAGGCCCGCGGCGGGGCCGCGCCGAGCGGGCGGCCGTGATGGCTGACCTGGAACGGATCTACGGCCACTTCCCCAAACTGCGCCAGCGGTCGCGTCAGGCCGCCGGCAGCCTCAGCGGCGGGGAGCAGCAGATGCTCGCCATCGGCAGGGCGCTGATGCTGCGGCCCTCGCTGCTGCTCCTGGACGAGCCGTCCCTGGGGCTCGCGCCGCTGGTCACCCGCGAGTTGTTCGAGATCGTCCGTGCCGTCAACGAGGAGGAACGCACCACCGTGGTCGTCGTCGAACAGAACGCCCAGCTGGCGCTGGACATCGCGCACCGGGCCCACGTACTGGAGGCCGGCCGCCTGGTCCTGTCCGGACCGGCCGGGCAGATCCGCGAGGACGGGCAGGTCGCCGAGGTGTACCTCGGTGTCTCCGTCCTCTCCCGGAAGGCCGGGTGAGCTCTGTGACCGATCTTCTCCAGCAAGTAGTGGAAGGACTGGGCTCCGGGGCGGTGTACGCCAGCCTGGCGCTGGCCCTGGTGCTGATCCACCGGTTCACGGGGATCGTCAACTTCGCGCAGGGCGAGCTGGCCATGCTCTCGACGTACGTCGCCTGGCAACTGGTGGCGTCCGGGATGCCGTTCTGGCTGGCGCTGCCGGTCACCCTCGCGGTGTCCTTCGCCGGCGGCATGCTGGTCGAGCGGATCGTCATCCGCCCCGTGCAGGGCGCGCCCGAGCTGACGGTGGTCATCGTCACGGTCGGCCTGTTCATCTTCGTCAACGCGTTGGCCGGCCTGATCTGGTCGTTCACCGTGAAGGACTTCCCGCAGCCGTTCCCCGACGGCGGGATCGACCTGTCCGGAGTGCGCGTGGACTGGTCGACGCTCGGGATCATCGGCGTGGTGGCCGTCGTGATGGGCCTGCTGTACCTGCTGTTCCAGCACACCTCCATCGGTCTGGTGATGCGGGCGGTCGCCTGCAACCCGGCCTCCGCCCGGCTGTCGGGCATCCGGGTGGGCCGGGTGCTGATGCTCGGCTGGGGGCTGGCCGCGACGGTGGGCGCGGTGTCGGGCGTGCTCGTCGCCCCGGTGCTGTTCCTGGAGCCCAACATGATGGGCGGGGTGCTGATCTACGCGTTCGCCGCGGCCACCCTCGGAGGCTTCGACAGCCCGGTGGGCGCGGTCGTCGGCGGCCTGCTCGTGGGCGTCGCCGAGACGCTGACCGGGGCGTACGTGGACGTGATCGGTGCCGATCTGAAGGTGGGCGTTCCCCTGGTGATCATTCTGGCGGTGCTGCTGGTGCGGCCCCAGGGCCTGTTCGGACGGGCGGCGGTGGAGCGCGCATGAACACCATCACACCGGCACTCGGCACCGACCGGGCCCGGCGGCTGCGGGCCGCGCTCACCGTGCTGCTCGCGGCGGCAGTCGCCGTCGGCGCACCGTTCTACTTCGCCCCCTTCCAGGTCTTCCAGCTGACCATGGTGCTCCTGTACGCCGTGGCGCTGGCCGGCCTGAACCTCCTGGTCGGCTTCGGCGGGCAGATCTCGCTCGGGCACGGCGCGTTCTTCGCCGCGGGGTCCTACACGGCGGCGGTCATGCTCGACCGGTACGACACCGGCCACCTGGCCACGCTGCCCGTCGCGGCGGCCGGATGCTTCCTGCTGGGCCTCGGGTTCGGAGTGCCCGCGCTACGGCTGCGCGGGCTGTATCTGGCCCTGGTCACCCTCTCGTTCGCGGTGTTCCTGCCGCCCTTGCTCAAGCGGCTCGAACCGGTGACGGGCGGTTCCATGGGTCTGACCGTGGACAAGCTGCAGCCGCCTGCCTGGAGCGGGCTGGCGGAGGACCAGTGGACGTACTTCGTCGTCCTCGCCGTCACCGCGGTGGCCCTGATGCTCGCCCGTAACCTGCTGCGGTCCCGGATCGGCCGGGCACTGCTCGCCGTGCGGGACAACGAGAGCGCCGCCGAGGTCATGGGGGTGCGGCTGTCGCTGCACAAGACCCTCGCCTTCGCGTGGAGCGCGATGTTCGCGGGTGTCGCCGGGTGTCTGTACACCTGGGTGATCGGCTTCGTCTCGCCCGACTCCTTCAGCTTCGTTCTGTCCATCACCCTGCTGGCCGGCCTGGTGGTCGGGGGGCTCGGCTCGCTGTACGGACCCCTGCTGGGCGCGGCGTTCGTGATGTACGTGCCGAGCGTGTCCCAGGACGTCAGCGAGGCGGCACCGGGAGTCGTGTTCGGCCTGCTGATCATCACGGTGATGTTCGTGGCCCCGACGGGACTGGCCGGTCTGCCGGGCCGTGTCCTGGGCGCGGTCGCCCGTCGCCTGCCCCGCACCACCGCCGCCCGCGACCGGGCGCCCGAGGGCGAATCCGCGCCCGTTGCGGAGCCTGAGTCCCGGGCCGAATCCGGATCCTCCGCGCCCCCTACACCTGCGGACCCCGCAGGTGCCGACGCCGAACCCGTGGGCGCATCGCCCCGCACGGAAAAGGAATGAATCACATGCGCAAGACGACCGCACTGCGGGCGGCCGCGGCCGCGACCGCCGCCCTGCTCACCGCGACCGCCTGCAGCAGCCAGCGAGGGCAGGACGGCCAGGACACCGCCGCCGGTGGGGCGTGCAAGGGTCAGCAGACCACCGGTATCACCGACAAGACCGTCAAGCTGGGCGGGATCTACCCGCTGTCGGGACCTGCCTCCGCGTACGGCACGATCAGCAAGGGCGTGGCCGCCTACTTCAAGTACGTCAACGACAAGGGTGGCATAGACGGCCGCAAGGTGCAGTTCATCGTCCGCGACGACGGCTACCAGCCGCCCAAGGCGGTCGAGGAGGCCCGCAGACTCGTGGAGCAGGAGAAGGTCTTCGCCGTGTTCCAGACCCTGGGCACCCCGTCCACGGCAGCCGTGTGGGACTACCTCAACAAGCAGAAGGTGCCGCAGCCCTTCGTCGCCACGGGTGCCTCCGTCTGGGGCACGGACGACAAGCACCCCTGGACCATCGGCTGGCAGCCCAACTACGTGGCCGAGGCACGGGTGTACGCCAAGTACCTCAAGGACGACAAACCGAAGGCCAAGGTCGCGGTCCTCTACCAGAACGACGACTTCGGCAAGGACCTGCTCGGCGGGTTCAAGAAGGCCGTCGCCGGCAGCGGCATCAAGGTGGTCGCCCAGGAGAGCTACGAGGTCACCGACCCTTCCGTGTCGGCACAGATGGCGAGCCTCTCCCGCTCCAAGGCGGACGTGCTGCTGGACGTCACCACCCCCAAGTTCGGCAGCCAGGCCCTCGCCGCCGACGCCAGGAACACCAAGTGGAACCCGCTGCACATCGTGAACAACGTGGCCTCGTCCGCCGCCGTGCTCCAGCCCGTCGGGTTCAAGAACGTGCAGGGCGTGGTCTCGGCGACCTACTTCAAGGACCCCGCCGACCCGCAGTGGGCGAACGACCCCGAGATGAAGACCTACACGAACGCCCTGCACAAGTACGCCCCGGACGCCGACCCGGCCAACCAGTTCAACGCCTATGGCTGGGCCGTCGCCTCGAGCCTGCACAAGGCCCTGGACACGATGAAGTGCCCGACCAGGGAAGGCCTGCGGGACGCGGTGCGCAACCTGAAGGACGTGAAGGTGGGCATGCTGCTGCCCGGGGTCACCCTGTCCACCGGCCACGACGACGCCTTTCCACTCGAGACGATGCAGCTGGCGCGGTTCAAGGGCGAGCGGTGGCAGCTGTTCGGCAAGCCGGTGGACACCCGCAAGGAGTTCGGCCCACTGACGAAGTGAGCCGGTGGGGGCGGTCCCGGTCGATGCCCTGACCCCTGGGGACCGCCCCCGCCCCGTCAGCAGGCGCCCGAGTACTCAGACCGCGTTCAGCCCTCCGTCCACCACCAGGCTCTGCCCGGTGACGTAGGAGGCGCGGCCGGACAGCAGGAAGGCGACGGCTTCGGCCACCTCCCAGGCGGTGCCCTGGCGTCCGAGCGGAATGCGGGTGAACGAGGGGGCACGCGACGCCCGCCGGGCCGAGGCCTCACGGCCCATCGGGGTGTCGATCAGGCCCGGGACGACCAGGTTGGCGCGGATCCCGCGCGGGGCACCCTCCTTGGCGACATGGCGGGTGAGACCGAACAGGCCCGCCTTGGAGCTGTCGTAGGCGGGCGAGTCGGTGGCCGCGCGCAGCCCGGCCACGGAACCGACGAAGACGATCGATCCTCCGTCGGCGATCGCGGGCAATCCGTACTTGGCGGCGAGGAAGGGGGCGCTCAGATTGAGCGAGAGCACGTGGTCCCACTGCTGTGGTGAGGTGTCCGCCAGGCCCGTGCCGAGGCCGATGCCGACGTTGACCACCAGTGCGTCGAGCGCGCCGAGTGCGCGGAGGGCCTCGGCGACCATGGCGCAGGACTGGCCGGGATCCGTGGCGTCACCGACCACGGGCAGGCCACGGGCGCCCTCCTCACCGACCAGGGCGGCGGTGGCGGCCGCGGCGGAGCGGGAGACGTCGGCGCAGGCCACCGAGGCTCCCTCGCGGGCGGCGAGCACGGCCACCGCCCGCCCGTTGCCCACCGGAGCGTTCGGATCGTCGCCGGGGCGGGTGCCCGCGCCGATGACCAGTACGTTCCGGCCGGTCAGGAGGCCGACCGACCGGGTCGCGGTGTGCCGGGGCTCAGGCATCACCGTGTGCCCCTTCCGCCGCGTTCGCGCCGGCCCCGGTCGGCGCGGGCAGAGTTTCCGTCTCGAAGCCGGGCTCGAGCCGGGTGCCGGCGGAGTTCAGGAAGAACGCGACCATGTGGTACTGACCGACGAGCATGGTGATTTCGATCAACTGTGCCTCGTCGTGGTCGGCGGCGAGCGCGGACCAGGTGGCAGCGGACAGGCGTGCGTCCCGGTGCAACTCGTCGGCGGCACGCAGCAGATGGGCGTCGGCCGACGTCCACCCCTGGGCGTCCGGGCCCGCGCCCACCCGCCGGATCTCCTCGTCGGTGACCCCGGCGGCCCTGGCCAGAGGAACATGCCGCCCCCATTCGTAACCGGCCCGGGTGTTGCACGCGGTGCGCAGGATCAGCAGTTCCCTGGTCCGGTCCGGCAGACGGCCGTCGCGCAGCAGATGGCTGCCGAACGGCAGGAAGTGCCGGAAGAGGCCAGGGTGCCGCACCAAGGTGGTGAAGACGTTGGCGAGGCGCCCGTCGGCGTCCCGGGGAACCGGGGCGAGCAGCTCCCGGGTGGACGGGTCCCAGCCGTCCTCGGGCAGTGGCGCCAGGCGCGGGCCGACGTCGGCGGCGGCGTTGGCGCGGTCGGGCCGGAGATGGTGCGCGTCCGTCATGGTGGTCTCCGAATGTTCGTCGGGGTATGTCGATGGCACGAGGGCGGGTCTGAGCCCGGTCGATCGACGCCTCGTCACGTGCGCGTCGATGCGGACGCCTTCCGCCGCCGTGCCACTGTGCTTGCGGCGGCGACCGGTTGTCGACGGCTGTCCGGCCAAGGCCGCAGGGCGGCCTGTTGTTCAGTTGCACAGTGGCTGGTGCCACAGGGGCGGAGGTGAGGCCCATGCCCGGTCAGTCGGGTGCGGCGGCGCCCCTCGAACGGGTCATCGCAGCGATGGCCGCGAAGCAGTGCCACGTGGGTGGGCAGTTGCACGCGGATCTGGCGGACCACCTCCCGTCCTACCGCGCGATCCCGCGAGAACTCCTGGACCAGATCTGGCAACGGCACTTCCGGCGGGCTCTCGCGGTGGTGCGCGAGGGGACGGTGCCCGCGCCGGAGGACTTCGACGAAGCCGATGTGGCCCGCGACCGGGCCGCCCGAGGCGTGCCGCTCAGCGACGGGCTTCGCGCCTTCCGCCGGGCGCTGAGCGCGATACGGGATCTGTTCATCGCCGAGGCGACCGAACGCGGTCTGGACCCGGGCCTCATCGTCGACCGCACCAAGTGCCTGTGGGAACTCGCGGACGTCGCGAGCCTGCAGATCGCCGCCGTCCACCGGCAGGCGGAGGTCGCCTCCGCCCTGTTCGACGCCCGCCGCCGCGCAGCCCTCCTGCGTGGACTGCTCTACGGCACGCTGAGCGCGGCGGAGATCCACAGCGGTGCGGCGATCTACGGACTGGACCTGTCACGGCCGTACCGGGCCATCAGGGCTGTTGCTGACGGCAACGTCGCTCCGGACGCGCTGGAACGCTCCCTGGAGTCCAACGGCCGCAGGAACGGACAAGGCGTGCTGCTCACCGTGCTGGACGACGTTGTCGCCGGAGTCGTCGAGGCCAAACCGGAGACCGGTGGCCTGGAGGTGACGGCGGGGCTCGGCCCGCCGACGGACCTGGCAGCGGCGCACCGCTCCTTCCGTGCCGCCGGCAGGCTGCTGGAAGCCGCCCGTGCGTACGGTCTGCGCGGCGTGTACGACCTGAGCGACCTGTCCTGGCGGGTGGCGGTCGTCGCCGAACCGGAACTCGGCGAGTTGCTGCTCGACCGCTATCTGCGCCCACTCGAGGCGGAGGGAGAGTTCGGTGCGCTCATCGAGCAGTCGGTGCGGGGATACCTGGAGAGGGGACGGCACATCCGCGAGGTCGCCCGCAGCGCACACGTCCATGTGAACACCGTCCGCTATCGGCTGCGCCGTTTCGAGGAGCTGACCGGCACCAGCCTGGACGCTCCGGACACCGCGGTGGAGCTCAACTGGGCCCTGGCGGCACGCGAGCTGGGGCGACCGCGGCACCCGATCTAGGCTTACATGACGTCAGCAGGTCAGCGTGCGTGCGGGAAGGCCGAGCCACCTTCCCGGACGCCGTCAGGTCGGCCACCGGCCGCGGTCAGGCCCCGCGGCAGAACATCGTTTCTCGCGGCTGTCGGCGGCGCGGCGCCGGTGGCCCGGACGGCTGCCCGGCCAGCCCGCGGTCACAGTCCCTTGATCCGCGGTGTGAGGGCGGCGCAACTGAATTTCCCACGCGCCTAACAGGTCGGAAACCGGCCGGTACGGCGATCGGACTAGGTTCGTGACTATGAGGGTGTGGACGCCAGTACAGTCGGCGCTCGGCAGGCTTGGCACAGTCGGCAAGGGCCGCTTAGGCAAGGGCAGTTCGGGACTCCACCGCAGTGGCCGAGGGTCTCCCGGCCGTCGGCCGATGCCCGGCTGGCGCAGCATCAGGGGCCGTGTGGCGGTGGTCATCACGGTCCCGATCTGCCTCCTGCTGGCGGTGTCCGGTCTCGCCGTGCACGGTCGCGCCGTGGCCCTCGGCGACGCCCGGACGACCCGCTCCGAGGTTGGCCTCAGCCTGCGAATCCAGGCCCTGGTACACCAGCTGCAACGCGAACGCGGCCTGACCAACGGTCTGCTGGGGGGTGAGAAGGGGTTCCGCTCACCGCTCGCCGCTACTCGCAAGCGCGTTGACACGGCGCTGCGCGGAATGCGTGATGAAGGCGCCGTCGAGGATGTCGTCCAGCGGCACTTGCAGCGCCTTGCCGACATCCGGGCCGCTACCGACACGGACACGGCAGACCAGGCCGCGACCCTGACCTTCTACACCACCGCCGTCAAAGCCCTCAACGCCGTCGACCCGGTAGCGGAAACCGCGACCGGCGCCGATCGGCAACTGCACGACGGGCTGGAGGCATTGCGGGAACTGGCCGCGGCGACAGAGTCGGTCGCTCTCGAACGCGGCTTCCTCAACGGCGTGTTCGCCGGAGGCGGCTTTCACGGCCGCGAGTACCTCACGTTCACCGAGGTGCGCGCCACGCGCGTCGCCGCCCTGGCCCGTTTCCAGCAGGTAGCCACCGCACCCCAGCGCGCGGCCCTGAAACACGCCTTCGCCACCGCGGACGCCAAACGCGCCACAGACTACGAGAGTCGGGCGGAGGACGCCGCCGACGGCTCCGTGCTGCGCGCCGACGCCAGTGCCTGGTGGGATGCGATGACCGTCATCGTCGACGATCTGTACGCCGTCCAGCAGTCGGTCGGTGACGACGTACGGGACCGGGCCGACCGGCTCAGTCACGACGCCGAGATGGGTCTTGCCGCCTGTCTCGGCGCAGGAATGCTCATGGCCGCCCTCGTCGCGGGCCTCGCTGCTTTTGCCTCCCGTTCCCTCACGCGCCCGCTCGGCGCGCTCGCCGAGGCCGCCCACGACGTGGCGCGGCGCCGACTGCCTGCAGCCGTCGCCCGTATCCAGCAGGCCCCACAGGACCACGCGGAGCTCCTCCCGCCGACGGACACCCCGGACGACCCCGATTCACAGCCGCTGGGCGGCGCGGCGGAGATCGCCGAGGTCGCAGCGTCCCTGCACCACGTGGAACACACCGCCCTCCACCTGGCTGCCCAGCAGGCCGGCCTGCGCCGCAACACCACCGAATCCCTCGCCAATCTCGGCCGCCGCAACCAGAACCTCGTGCGTCGTCAGCTCAGCCTCATCACCCGCCTGGAACGGCAGGAACTCGACCCGGACGCCCTCGCCGAGCTCTTCGAGCTCGACCACCTCGCCACTCGTATGCGGCGCAACGCCGAAAGTCTTCTGGTCCTGGTCGGGCAGAATCCGCCGCGGCCCACGGCGGCACCCGCCGACGGCCTGGAAGTCGTCCAGTCCGCCGTCGCCGAGGTCGAGCAGTACCGGCGGGTTCTGATCGCCACCGTGGAGCCGGTGCAGGTGCGCGGACACGCCGTCGCCGACGTCGCCCACCTCCTTGCCGAACTCATCGAGAACGGGCTGACTTTCTCGCCACCGACCGAACCGGTCGAGGTGCACGGCTGGTACGACACCGAGGACGACACGTACTGCTTCGCTGTCGTCGACCACGGGATCGGCATGTCCGAAGCCGACAAGGAACGTGCCAACGCCCGCCTCTCCGACGCCGGCGAGGAAGCATTCCTCGCCGCACCCACGCGATTCCTCGGCCACCTCGTCGTCGGCCGACTCGCCCGCCGCCTCGGCGAAGGCGCCCAAGTCCACCTCTTCGACACCACCGGCGGCGGCCTGTCCGCACTCCTCGCCCTCCCCGGGCGCCTGATCGCCCCCGTGGAGGGCCCCCGCGCCTCACTCCCGCCCGCCAGGCCCGCTGTCTCCTCCCTGCTCAACGGATTCCGAGCAGGTGTCGCCCGTGCCGAGGCCCGAAGCACACAAGGAGCGTCATCGTGACCACCGCCATCCAGAATTTCGGCTGGCTCATCTCGGAGTTCGTACGCACCGCCGACGGCGTCACCGATGCCGTCGCCGTCTCCTCCGACGGCCTGCTCATGGCCGCCTCGGACAGCCTCGGCCGAGATCGCGCCGACCACCTCGCCGCCGTCGTCTCCGGCATCACCAGCCTCGCCCAGAACACGGCCACGGCACACGGCTTCCGCGGCATGAAGCTCGTCATGATCGAAATGCTCGGGGGCTTCTTCATGGTGGGTCGCATCCGCGACGGCAGCTGCCTCGGCGTCCTCGCCGCCGAGGGGTGCGACGTCGGCCTGGTCGGCTATGAAATGGCCGTCCTCGCCGACCGCGCCGGAGACCTGCTCACCCCACAGTTGGTACGCGAACTCCACTCCGCTCCCCTGGCCGCGGGGTAGGAACGGCACGCTCCGGCTACCTGCGTCTCAGGACCCTGCATCCGCGACAGATCCCCACCGCCCGCGCGCACCGCATGTGTGCCATGTGGGTGCTACGAGCGCCGGGGCCCTCCTGCCCGCTGGACAGAAGGGCCCCGGGCCTGGTGTTGGCAGGTCCTGCCTTCATGCGCGTACCGGCGGAAGATCACTCCACAGGAACCCGCTCGACTTGCACGATCCAAGATCAGTTGAGAGACGGCTTCTCGATAAGGGCCAGCGCTTGGGCGGCTGTCGGGCGTTTGCTGGGGTCTTTCTCCAAGAGCTGCTCGATGAGCTTCGTGAGTCGGCCTGCACGCCTTGGACGGGGGGCTTCGTCGAACACGACGGCCGTCGGGTCGTCAGGCCGGAACGGCAGGCGGCCCTCAACTGCCTGATAGAGCGTCACCCCGAGAGAGAACAGGTCGCCGGCACCCCCATCGTCGCCACCGCGTACGCGCTCCGGGGCGACGTAGCCCGGCGTGCCGACGAACAACCCGGCGGCGGTCAATCGGGTGTCGGTGCTGTGTACAGCAATGCCGAAGTCGGTGAGCAGTACGCCACCGTTACCGGTGAGCATGACGTTGGCTGGCTTGATGTCCCTGTGCACGATGTCGGCCGTGTGCGCTGCGGCCAGAGCTCTCAACAGAGCCATGGCGATTTCTGTTGCGCGGTCCACCGTTAACGCACCTTGCGCGTCCAGCTGCTCCTGAAGCGAGTACCCGTCGACCAATTGCATGATCATCCAGGGGGCGCCGCTCTCGCTGACGATGTCATGGACGGTCACGATGTTGGGGTGATCACGAAGCTGCGCGGCGTTGCGGGCCTCACGTACAGCACGGGCCAACAGGTCGACCTGCTGTGTGTCGGAAGCCGAGCTGGGCAGTTGGACTTCCTTGACTGCGACGTCAACGTGCAAAGACTCATCGCGGGCCTTCCATACTTGCCCGAACCCGCCAGATCCGAGTCGGCTGATGAGACGGTACCGACCACCGATCAGGCGTCCCGACTTTGTTTCTTTCCGGACATCCCGCTGAGGGGGTCGTGGCGGAGCGGTCGGCGCCGTCTCCTCCCCGGCCCGCTTTATGGAATTCAGCTCGACGCGGTTGACACGGATGCCCCACTTTCTGGCGGCCTCGTCGAGGAAACCAAGCAGCGCCGCGTTGATCTCCGCTCGTAGAGCCGGGGTTCGGGCCAGGTCCATATCGCCGATGAGGTGGCGGAGCCTGGTGTGGGTGAGCTCCTCGATCGCCGTGAAGTAGTCGTTGACTTCGTACACGGCCGCGCGAGGGTCGACCACCTGGTAGTGGATGATCGTATCGATCTTGACGGCCATCCTGTCCCGGGTGGTTACCGATTGCGGCGGGAGCGCCACGACCTGTTCACGGAGATCGATCCGATGCTTGACCGACTCGATGACCGGGACCACGAAGTTCAGGCCGGGGCCCAGTATCCGTGTGTAGCGGCCGAAGCGCTCGACGATCGCGGCGCTGGCCTGCGGGATCACGAGGATGCTTTTGATCACTGTTGTGAAGACCAGCACCACCAGCATGATCAGGACGATGATCACCGGTTCCATCGTGGTTCCCTTCCCCCTTGCATCGTGGCTCCTTCTCCCCGGCAGACACCCAGGCCTCCGATCCAGATGATGCCTGTTGATCTCCACGCCGAAGTCTGACAGGGCCACGCTGTTATGCGCAGCTTGCAGGCTCAGGTGTGACACCGATCGGCTCGACGAGGCGCCTCTTGGCTCAGAAGCCGTCTCTCAACTGATCTTGGATCGCGCAAGTCGAGCGGGTTCCTGTCGAGTGATCTTCCGCCGGTACGCGCATGAAGGCAGGACCTGCTGGTGGCTCGGGGGTGCGACCCTGTTCCGAGCAGTTCCCGGAGGCCCTGTTGTCGTTGTTGTACGCGCCCGAGCCCGTTGACTTCAACTCGCCGTCCGTATCGTGCGATTGCCTCGCGCACGTGTACGGCAATGCGGCTGATCAAAATAATCGCGTTCGGTTGAGATACGGCTTCTAAAGGTCAATGCGGGACTCACTGTCGCCGCGCCTGACGACGACGTGTGCCGGCCGGAACGGCAGACCACGCAGCGTCGGTTCCATGACCTTGAAGAGAGCGTCTGCATCCGGTCCGTAGGCGTAGAGCACGGCCTCGCCCGCACCGAACTCGTTGCCGTCGAACTCTCCGACCCCAGCCTCATCGATCGCTCCAGTCATCACCTCCTCAGCGTCGTGGACCTGCTCTCGCTTGTCGGCGTCACCGAAACCGGCAGCAGCAAGCCGGAAGTGGGCAATGACGGCTTGCTCCTCATCCCCGCTGTCCGGGGCACTGGGTGTCTCCATGGTTGAGACACTCTCATTGGGTTCTGACATCGCCTGCCCCGGCCGAGGTCACATGGCCAAAGAGTGGGCGGTACGACCTCTTCGTCCCGAAGCAACCTGGGTACGTGCTTGACCTTCGACTGGTGCGACTCTCACCTGCGGCGATGGTCCGAAGGTGTCCGTGCTTGTCTGTCGCTGTTCGCCTGCGTTGTCACGCAGTTGGACATTCACTCGGGGCGACCTACCTGGAAGACGCTGCGCGGGTTCGACGGGGGAGCCTGCCGCCTGCATCAGATGGCTGTGCCATCAGGTTACGAGAAACTGTGCTGCTCACGGGCGGTCGTGCGCGTACCGTCGGTCTGAACCATGGGGGTGGAAGCCTGTGTTGTACGCACATGAGGTGATCCTGAACGAACTGGCACAGGGGCTCAGACCGACGGCCGAGGGCGTCGAGTGGTTCGAGGGCCTCCCGGAGGATGACCAACGCAAGGTCTTGCACGCGCTGGTGCTGTTCTGCGGGCAGGCCCGCGCCTGCGAAGAGGACGTGCCGGACAGCATTGCGCGTTCTGGCATCCGACCCACTCACACGCCGGCGGTGATGCTCACGAAGTGGCGCTTCGGGATGGAAGGACTTCCGGCCTACGAACTCACCAAGTCCTTCCGCTTGCTCGTCGCCCTCTTCAGCATCGCGGATACCCGCAGGCGGACGCTGTATTGCGCCGGGGGATGTGGCCACGCGTGGCACAATTTGCCGGACCCGCCAGGGGACGCAACCTGAGATGACTTTCTTGCCCTGAGTTCTGTCGGGAATTTCGGTGACCTGCCTTTTCACTGGTCAGGGCGGCGTCCCGGCGGGTCGGAGTGCGTGTCATCGGTCATCATCGGCCACTGTCGAACGGCCTCGGACGGCCCAGAGACGGCCCGGAACTTCGCGGCAAAGCAGCCGCCAACCTCAGCACCAGGGCTCGAATCTCCCGGCCGGCCGCTCCTCGTGCCCCAATGGCCCGGATTGGTCACCCGCCTTGAGGAACAGAGGCCGGGGCGTGCCTCCGTGAGACTCAGCCGGACGTTCGGACCGCCCCGGACCCGGTCCGCATCATGGTCGTCCTTCCTCGTTATATCGGCCCTGTCGCTGCACACGGTGCGCATCGGGCTGCGCGAACTCGCCCGCGCCTACACCCTGTCCGACGTCGACCCGTCCGCCGGCTGGGTCGAGGGCATCGTGCTGGACCACCCAGGCAACGGGCCCGGCGCCCGCTGGGCCCGCGAGGCCCGGACCGGTGACCGGGGCCGTTTCACCCGCCCCGAGGGCGGGCTCGTCCACCACGCGGGCACCAGATTGTTGCTCGTCGGGGACGAAACCTCCGTTCCCGGGTTCGCCGCGATCACCAGCCGCCCGCCCATGACCGAAGCTGTCACGGTGCTGGTGGAGGTCGACAGTCTCGACGACGAGCTGTCGATGCCCGAACACGTCGACGTGTCATGGCTCCCTCGTCCCCGCCCCGTCCTCGGTGGCCTGGCGTCCCGCGCGACACCACCACCCATACCTGGAGCTCCGCTCCTGGAGCCCATGTACGGACTCGAGCTCCCCGAGAGCGGAGGCAGTGCGCACCTCACCGGTGAGGCGCGCACCATCCCGGCGGTGCGGGCGCACCTGATCCGGGAGCGTGGCTGGTCACGCCGTTCGATCACCACCAAGCCCTACTGGACTCCGGGCAAGACCGGCCTCGACTGACAGTGAGGATCCGCCATCGCACTGCTCCGGGGTCTGGCCCGAGATGTGCTTCACCTCGGCGCTGCACACTGGTGCGCGCGCACGCCCGCCAGCGCGGTGAGCACCGTGTCGTTGGCATTTCGGCTGCCGACGGTGAGCCGGAGTCCCTCGGCGGGGTAGTGGCGCGCCTGGACACCGGCGTCGGTGAGTGCCGCGGCGCCCTCATCGATCGGATCGGGCGCGGCGAGCCAGACGGAATTGGCGTGCCCGGGCCGTACGTGCCAGCCGAGTTCGACGAGTTCGTGCCGGAGCCGTTCGCGTTCGGCGACGACGGTGTTCACACGTAGGCGCAGCTCGCTGTCGACCCGCAAGGAGGCCTTCACCGCCGCTGTTGCAACGGCGTTGATCCCGAAGGGCAGCTGTTGCTGACGGATCCGCTCCACCAGGTCGCAGGCGCCGAGTCCGTAGCCGACCCGCAGGGCGGCGAGGCCGTAGGCCTTGGAGAAGGTGCGCAGGACGAACAGGTTGGGGTGTGCGTCCAGGAGCGAGGGTGCATCCGGCAGGGCGGTGTGGCGGGCGAACTCCACGTACGCTTCGTCGAGGAGCACGGTGACGTGTCGGGGGACCTGACGCAGGAACGCCGACAGTGCGTCGGCGGTGACGAGGCTTCCGGTGGGGTTGTGGGGATTGCACAGCACCACGACGCGGGTGCGGTGGTCGAGCGCCGCGAGCAGGGCGCCCAGATCCTGGTGTCCGTCCGGCGACAGGGGTACGGGGACGGGGTGGGCGCCGACCATGGCGGTCAGCAGGGGATAGGCGTCGAACGTGCGCCAGGCGTAGGCCACTGTGTCTCCGGGCCGGACCACTGCCTGGAGCAACTGCAGGGCCACGCCCACCGATCCGCTGCCGACCGCGACACGGTCGGGGGTCACCTGGCACCACGCGGCGATACGCTCGGTGAGGTCGTCGGGGTGGAACTGCGGGTAGCGGTGGGCCTGTGCGACGGCCCGTTGCATCGCCTCGCGTACCGAGGGCAGCGGGGGATACGGGCTCTCGTTCAGGGCAAGCCGGTGCAGCACGGGGATGTCCATCGCTCAGTCCCGTCCGCCGTGCCAGCGGACGGCGGTGGCACCGGCGAAGTCGCCCGCGTGAGCGAACCCTCCGAGCACCATCAGGTCGCCGTCCTGCACCTGACGGGAGCTGATCGCGCGGTCCAAGGTGATCGGAATCGCCGCTCCGAACAGATTCCCGTACTCATCGAAAGTGTTCAGGTGCCGTTCGGCCGGCAGTTGCAGCGCCTCTCGCCAGTTCCGCAGGAAGGTGCGGTTGGGCTGGTTGGTGACGAGGACGTCGATCTCGGTGGTCGCCACGCCGAGCCGCCGGCACAGGTCCGTGATCACCTCGGGGACGAGGCGGTTCCCGCGTGCCAGGACCTTGGCGACGCCGGCGTCGGTGAACCCGATGCGCAGCTGGGACTCTCCCGGCTCCCAGTACTTGCGGCCGTCGTCGACCGCAAGGGTCATGTCCCCGGCGTACTCGCCGATGTGCCGGGTCTCCACGTCGAGGACGGGCGACTGTGCCGACGTCGTCACGTACCCCACGCCGCACCCGTCGCCCGGGATCGCCGCCTGGGCGAGTCTGCGTACCTCGGACTGGGTGAACCACTGACCCGCGGCGCTTTGAGCGTTGCAGATCAGCGCGGTCCTCGCATCGGTGGTGGTGAGGATCTGCCGGGCCAGCTTGAGCATGTACACGAAGGAGGCGCAGCCCGCGTTGGCCACGTCGACGAGCCACTCCGGGTTCAGACCCAGCCGGCGCGCCACCTCGGTACCGGCGCCCACGAACGGCAGGTCGGGCAACTGGCTGTGCACCAACAGCACGTCGACGCCTCGGATCTCAGCCCTGCCGTGCCGTTCGAGCAGAGGTTGTACGGCGCGTTCGACCATGTCCGTGTTTGTCTCGTCCGCGGCCACGTGGTGCCGTAACGGCGGGACCTTGAACATGGGGTGGTTGCGGAGCTTGTCCTCGGCTCCGGGGTACGCGGTGTAGAACTCCGCGGGGACCGGCTCCCCCGGGAGGTAGCTCGCGACGTCGGTGAGGCTGACCGTCGTCACTGTGCCACCGCCCTCGCCGGAGCCACGCCGACCGGCAGGCCGTTGCGGTGGCGGTGTTCCAGGATGGTCTTGAGGTTGTGCATCTCCACGGTGTGCCCTGCGTAGAAGAGGTCCCAGTAGTCGCCCACCCAGGGCCGGTCGGGGCGGGGAGCCAGGTCGGGGTGCGGGTTGTCGTCGTAGTAGGGGTGCCGACAGTTGGTCCAGGTGATCACCGAACCCGGCTTGTCGAGCACCGACCGAGCCGGCACGACACGCATCAGGTAGATCATCCACAGCTTCTCGCCCTGGTCCCAGGAGCAGTGGTAGTCCACGGTCATGGCCTCGGGGTTCGCGACCACCTTGCAGTAGATCCTGGTGTCGTCCTCGAGCCGGTCGTGACCGACCCACAGCCCCGGTGTGCCGGTGGGCGCGAAGTCCCGCAGGCTGCAGGTCCACTCCTCCAGATGGTGCCCCTGACGCAGGTAGTCGTAGGTCTGCTCCGGGGGGCAGTCGACGTACTCGTGGATGGTGCAGTACTGCCCGTAGATCTGATGGTGGGGGTAGACGGAGTGGGTGAGCTCCATGCAGTGGGCGGTCAGTTCCTCCTTGTCGGTGTTCTCGATCCGGACCAGACCGGGGATGTCAGCCGACGTGGACGACTCCTCGCTCATCTGAACTCTCCTTGCTCTCTGCGGCTTCGGTGAAGGGCTGGAAGGGAAGGAACGGGGGGATCTCCCGTGGATCGCAGGCCACTGCGACGAACGCCGGGCCGCCGGTCGCATTGCTGCGCAGCAGTGCCGTGCGCAGTTGCGTCGCGTCAGCGGCTCCCGTGACCTCCAGGGACGGGAAGGCGGCGGCCATCCCGGCGGCGAGGTCGGTCCGGGCGAACAGGTCGTGGCTGCGGATGCCGCCCTGGAGGAACTGCTCACGCAGCGCGCACATGGCGTGGGCGTTGTTGTTGAAGATCACGAAGGTCACGGGTGCGGCGTACTCCACGGCGGTGTGCACTTCCATCCCGTGCATGAAGAAGGCCCCGTCGCCGGCGAGGACGTAGGTGCGTCGGCCGGTGGCGAGCGCGGCACCGATGCCGGCACCGAAGGTGTAGCCCATGCCGCCCATGCCGACCGCCACCACGAAGCGGCCGTGGCGCGGTGCCGGGAGGAGATGGATCGCGCTGGCTCCGGCGTTGCCGGCGTCCACGAAGACGTGGGCGTCCTGGGGGAGTGCCGCCTCCACCGCGGCGACCGCCTGGGTGTAGGGGGTGGTGCGCCCGCGCGTCTGAGGAGGTGGGCTCGGCATGGGTGTGGGAAGGGGACCGGTGTGCGGCGGGCAGGGACGTGGGTGAGACGGCAGCCGGGTGGCTACCGCGCCCAGCGCGTCCCGCAGGTTCCCGCCCAGTGCGGTGCCTGCCACGAACGGCGGTTCGGAGCCGAGGCAGACGACCTCGGTGGTGGCCAGGGCCCGGTCAAGGCCGCCGCGCGCCAGGAGCGGCAGTCGGGTACCGACCAGCAGGCATACGTCGGCCCGCCGCAGGCAGTCTTCGACGTTGGCGTGGCCCATCACCCCGGCTACGCCTGCGAATCGGGGATCACGGTTGTCGAAGACGTCCTTGGCGTCCGGGGTGACCGCCACCCATGCCCCTAGGCGCCGGGCCAGTTCGGCCAGCTCCGTACGCGCGTTGGCGGCGGCGACTTCTTCACCGGCGATGACGAGGACGTGGCCGGCCCCGTGAAGGACGTCCGACACGGCGGTCAGGGCGGCTGTGCCGAGCCGTGACGCGGATGCCGTCGGCGCCGGCACGCCCGGTGGCGGCACCGCGGCACGGCCGGGCACCTGGATCTGTGCCTGCTGCACGTCCTTGGGCAGCAACAGCACGGCCGGCCCGCGTGGATCGGCCTGTGCCGCCGCCACTGCCCGGGACAGCAACTCCGGGAGCGAGTCCGCTTCGTCGACCCGGGCGCAGAACCGGGAGACGGGGGCGAAGACCTCCAGGGCGTCGAAGGAGCCCGCCTTGCCGCTGGAGTCCTGGAACGCCCCGTGGCCTTCCTGGCCGGTCGGCGGCTGGCCCACCAGGGCCAGCACGGGCACCCGGGAGGCGTACGCTTCCGCCAGACCCGGTACGAGGTTCATCGCCCCACCGCCCGAGGTGGCGGCAACGACGCCGAGGCGTCTGGTGGTACGTGCGTATCCGTCGGCCATGGTGACTGCGGAGAACTCGTGCTTGGCGACGACGCCGCGGACGGAGCCGCCGCGGTGCACCGCGTCATACAGGTCCTCGATGTTCGCGCCGCCGACGCCGAACACGTGGGTGACGCCGGCCCTGGCGAGTTCCGCGGCCAGATGGTCGACCAGGCGTACGGTTCCTGCCTCGCGTAATTCCGAGGTCGTGGTGGTCATGCGGGGCTCCTCTTCCCCTCGTGGTGCCGGTCGATGAGGCCGGATGGCGACATGACCTGAAAGCGGTGCCGGTATTCCTTGGGGGTGAGTCCCAGGGTTCGTCCGAAGGAGCGGAAGAACGTCTCGGGAGCGGCGAATCCGCAGCGGCCGGCTATCTGGCTGATCGCCAGGTCTGTGGTTTCCAGCAGCTCGCGTGCGCGGGCGATACGTGTCCGCTCGACGTACTGGCCGGGTGTCGTGCCCACCTCGCGCCGGAAAACCCGGGCAAAGTTGCGCAGGCTCATGTTGGCCTGCCGCGCGATCTCGGCCACGGGCAGCGGGTTGTCCAGGTTGCCCAGAATCCACTCCTGTGCTGCTCGGATCGGCGGATGGTCGGCCAACTGGGCGTCGAGGACGGCGCTGTACTGGGATTGTCCTCCGTGCCGCTTGAGGAACAGCACCAGAAACCGTGCCGTCTCCAGCGCGAGCGCCGCACCGTGATCGGCCTCCACCAGGGCCAGCGCCATGTCGATGCCCGTCGACACGCCCGCGGAGGTCACGAAGGGGCCGTCCCAGACGAAGATCGGCTCGGCGTCCACCGTGACGTTCGGATAGCGGCAGGCCATCGCCTCGCTGTACGCCCAGTGTGTGGTGGCGCGTCTGCCGTCGAGGAGTCCCGCCTCGGCCAGCAGGAAGGATCCACCGCATACGGAGGCGACTCTGCGCGACCGGGCCGCTGCCCGGCCGATCCAGGACACGAGCGCCTTGTCCTTGAGCGCGTTGTCGAGACTCCATCCGCCCGGCACGAGGAGCGTGTCGATCGGGCCCTGCCCCGCCTCCAGTGGCGAGGCCCCCACCACCACTCCTGAACTCGTGCGCACCAGTGGTGCGTCGGCGGAGACGAAGTCGGTTCGGTAGGGGGTGCCCGACGGGCCCAGGAGCCGGTTCGCGGTATCGAACACTTCAGTCGGTCCCGTGATGTCCAGGGCCATCGCGCCCGGGTACACCACCACAACAACACGTCGCTCAAACACGGTCACACCCTGTATCGGGTGTGGCACTGGCTGCAATGACAGTTTATTGACGGATCCGGCCAACGCGCCGTCGTCGGAGGGCGAAGAGGGGCTCTGGTCAGGCAGTTCGCGCGCCCGAGCCGACGGCCGTGGGTGAGGCAGCTCACAGGGCGTCGGGGGGGGGGGGGGGGGGCCCCCCCCCCCCCCCCGCCGGGGGCG
>NZ_JBEXYL010000081.1:0-36288 GCF_040630895.1 Streptomyces sp. NPDC005728 | reverse complement strand
ACTTCGGAGAGATGCCCGAAATTGACCCATTAGGCGGTCTTTAGGGCAGCTCGGGGCAGGGTGACTCTACGATCCGCGATAGGACGTGACATGGGCCCTATGGGCGGCATCACGCCCCAGCCCCCCACCCGGCCCCCTCCAGCCCCTGGCCGGGCCAGGCTGAGAGCCTGACTGCCTCACGGCACACCACGGCGACGCCACCGCCCGCGGGACAGGCCCGAGCCGCCCTTCCCTGCGCGGGCCGCATCCAGGCCCGGTGAGCCGGTGATGATGGACGGCGCGCCGCGGCCGTGCCGGCCGTGCCGGAGGAAGAGCTCGTCGGGTGGCTGGAGCCGACCATGGCCCTGGATGGGGGCACACGGCCGGGTGAGGACCCGTAGGCAGCGGTGGTTCGCCAGTGCCATGAGGAGCTGGGCATCGAGGCCGCGCATCGCCGATCACATTCCTCGACGCCGGGTGTCTGCAGCGCGCACACGGGCATCGTCACCAGCAGCAGGCCGCTGGGGATCGGCCGCGAGACCAACCAGCAGCGCAACGCCGTCGAGGCGTGCATCCACCGCATCGGGCAGTGGCGCGGCATCGCTACGCGCTCCGAGGAAACCGCGGCCGCCTGACGGCTGCGGATCAGGCCACCGTCAGGACGATCTTGCCGGTGGTGCGGCCCTGCTCGCCGATCTCGTGTGCCTTCGCGGCCTCCGCCAGCGGCAGGACCGTCTCGACCAGCGGCTTCAGCGCGCCCCGCTCCACCAGGGCGGCGATCTCGCGCAGGCCCAGGTGGTCCGGCTCGACCAGGACCCACACCGCCCGCACCCCGTCCTGGACGGCAGGCACGTCGTCGGGGCCGGGCAGGGTGATCAGCCGGCCGCCGGCCCGGAGCACCTTCAGGGAGCGCTCGGCCGTCTCCCCACCGAGCCCGTCCAGCACCACATCGACGTCGGACACGACGTCCTCGAACCGCACCGCGCGGTAGTCGATCACCTCATCCGCACCCAGCTCGCGCACCAGGTCGTGCTTGCCGGCACTGGCCGTACCGATGACGTACGCGCCACGGGCCTTGGCGATCTGCACCGCGAAGTGGCCGACCCCGCCGGCCGCCGCATGCACCAGCACCCGCTCACCGGGACGTACGTCGGCCGTGTCCACCAGGGCCTGCCAGGCAGTCAGCGCGGCGAGCGGCAGCGCCGCCGCCTCCACGTGCGTCAGGCCCGCCGGCTTGGGGGCGAGGTGCCGGGCCGGCGCCACCACGTACTCGGCGTACCCGCCCGCTTGGCGCGGGAACAGCGGCATCCCGAAGACCTCGTCACCTGGACGGAACATCCCCACACCGGGCCCGACGGCCTCGACCGTGCCGGACACGTCCCAGCCCACCGCCGGCACGGCGCCCCACTCGATGAGGGCCCCGCTGGCACGGGTCTTCCAGTCCACCGGGTTCACTCCGGCCGCGTGCACCCGCACCAGGACCTCGTTCAGCCCCGGCTCCGGGCGCTCGACCTCACGCTCGACCAGAGTCTCGGGTCCGCCCCACTGCTCCACGACCATCGCACGCATGCTGTCCGCCTCGTCTTTCGTTTCGTTCGGCTCGGCTCCGGGTGGTCCCCAGCGCGACGCAGTCCACGATGTGGCACCCCGGCCCGCCGTGGTGTTGGCCGCTCGGCCACTATGTGCCAGGATCTGGCCATGAGTGAGACGCAGTGTGCGACCAGGGGGGACGAGCAGGACCGGGCGGAGGGGGCGCCCCGGCGGCACCGGATCGCAGTGCTCGCCCTGCCCGGGGTCCCGCCCTTCGAGCTGGGCATCCCCTCCCGTGTCTTCGGCAGCGTGGAGGACGCCGAGGGCCGCCCGCTCTATGAAGTCACCGTGTGCACCGCCGACGGCGCCCCCGTGCTCAGCGACGCCGGCTTCACGGTGCAGCCCGCGGCCGGCCCCGAGGCCCTGGCTGCCGCGGACACCGTGATCGTCCCGCCCACGCACGCCATGCCCGAGCTGGGCCGCGGCGGCCCGCTGCCCCCCGAGGTCACCGCGGCCATCGCCGGCATCCAGCCCGGCACCCGGCTGGTGTCCATCTGCTCCGGCTCCTACGTGCTCGCCGCGGCCGGGCTGCTCGACGGCCGGTCGGCCACCACCCACTGGAACCTGGCCCCGGAGTTCCGACGGGCCTACCCGAAGGTCAAGGTCGACGAGGAAGTCCTCTTCGTCGACGACGGCAACGTGCTGACCTCCGCAGGCGTCGCCGCAGGCGTCGACCTGTGCCTGCACATGATCCGTCGCGACCACGGCGCGGCCGCCGCCAACCGGGCCGCCCGCATGTGCGTCGTACCGCCCTGGCGGGATGGCGGACAGGCCCAGTACATCGACCGTCCGGTCCCCGAACCCACCGTCGCCAGCACCACCGCCACCCGCGCCTGGGCCCTGGAGCACCTCGGCGAGCCGCTGACCCTCGCCCGGCTCGCCGAGCACGCCCGGATGAGCCTGCGCTCCTTCACCCGGCGTTTCCGCGACGAGGTCGGCATGACTCCGGTGCAGTGGCTCACCGCACAACGTCTGGAACTGGCCAAGCAGCTACTGGAAACCACCGACCTTTCCATCGACCTGGTCGCGCACCGGGCCGGCTTCGGCTCCGCGAATTCCCTGCGCGCCCATATGAGAACGGCCTTCGGAGTCTCACCCGCCGCCTACCGTCGCACCTTCAGCCCTCATGACCCTGCAGGAACCCGTGGTTGATGACACTTGACTTCCTCCCTGGGCTGAAGCCCGGGGATTCCCCTAGGAGGGGGTTCGGCCGGTCCCCGGGCTTAGCCGCCGCCTACGGCCACCACGGGAGAGTGGTCGGCGTACGTGGCTGGAACACCCCAGGCCAGCTCCGCACGCTTCGCCGCCTGGTCGTCGAACGCGCGTCGTGGACAGCCTTCACGGTCATACCCACGCTCCGCCCAGCAGCTGTGAACTGACTCCCGCCCATGCGCTGGTCGTCAGCCTCGGCCCCCTGGGCGACATGTGGGGCCGGATACGCACCTACGACGCGGGACTCGTCAGCTGTGAATCCCCGGTCAATCATCAACAGCTACTGAAGGGAAATGCCACGGATCTGAGACGGACGGGTCTACCAACGGGCCCGTACCACTCCGTCACGATCAGGCATGACAGCGGTGAACAGAGGGACACGTTCATCGGCGTACACGGACAGGAGCGCTGCAGCGTCGGCACCGGATATCAGGGCGGCCAACTCCGGGAAGTCGTCCTCGTCAGCGACAGCGCTGTAGATCCGACCGTCCTTGTCCTGCCAGACACCTTCGACGAGACCCTCGGTGGGGAGGGCGCCGAGGACTGCCTCTACGTCGGAGGACAGGTCCGGCCACACGGCCAGACGGGCACGGGGAGCCAACCCGGCGCGAACCGTGTCGATGGTGTCGCAGGTGAGGTGGTGCCATCGTGAAGCGCCTTCGATGTAAATCTCCTCCAGCATTCCGGCACGGCCGGTGGCAACTGCGAAGTACAGACGGTCCCAGAAGTCGTCGTAGCCCGGTCGCTGAACGTCTTCTCCGCTGATGTCCATGTCATACGGGGAGGCCTTCAGGCGTTCCGGGAACAGCCCGAGCGTGCGTGTCCGTGCCAGCGCCTCCTCGCATGGCCGGCTACTGCCGATGTAGAGGTACTGGTCCCATCCGACGTGCACTGCGAATGTGCCCTCCGCCTCCAGTCGGCACCAGGCGCCGCTGTCACGCAGCATGAACCGCACCAGTTCCAGTCCGACTTCGAGGGGCACCACTGCTCCGTCGTGGAAGTCGGTAAGGCCCGTCGGGAAGAATCCGGCAATCCCAAAGTCCTCCAGGGGCCGCTCGACGCCGAAGTGCCCGAAAGACGGGACCTGCGGCTCGCGTACGGACAAACGATCGATGCCGACCTCCACGGCGAACGCCTCGACCGCCTGAAGAGAGGCCGCCTCGATCTCGCCGTGATCGCTGACGGTGTCCTCGGTGCCGGTGTAATGACCGTGATCGTCACGGTCGGCGGGGTCGTACTTGGTGACGCGGTAGACGTAGGGGAGTTGCACGTCCCCATCTTCCAGCACAGCCCTGACACCGCCCCGAGGAAATGACCCGGGAGTGGGGACAAAGGCGTCGGAACGCGCCCTGAGACGAACCCGGAACCTGATGGTCAGCGCGATGCTCTATGGACACGAGCCGCGAGATCCCCAACTCTCACCCGAATTCAGGTGTCAGGCCGTGAGCGGCACCGGGTGGATCTCGTCCGCCGGGTGGCCTGCGCGCTTATGAACGCGCTGCACCGCCTCCGCCGACGGCGCCTCAGACAGGCAGTAGACCTCGCCGGACTGAGGGTCCGCCCATGCCTGCTTGAAATGCACCTGTTCCTCGCCCTCGATGGCCAGGTCCGCGCGATGTGCCTCCAGCAGCTGCTCGCCCGTGATCCCCTGCATCCCGTGGTGAACGTCCATGAACTCGGCCATGATCACGCACCTCCTGATCGCCGCTACCTCCATGCTGCACCCGGCACCGCAAGCCCACCCCATGAGCGACGAAGCGTCACCGGTCCGTCACGGGGCGGACTGCCGTGCGGCCCGGTCGTCCCCACCAGCAATGTCCTCACCGGAGACACTGCGGCCGGGAGCCACACCCTCACCGGCCACATCGGCTTCGTCTCTGGCGTCGAGGGGCTCCAGCGGCACGAAACGCGTCGACCTCGATCGCTTTCACCGTCGGCGGCGGCAGGTTCCGCGGCTCCTCGTCCGTGATCGGGGTGACCTGGGTTGGTCAACTCGTAGCCGGGAACGGCGCACAGGGCGGTGAGGCCGTTCTCCTACCGCCACCGGCCCCGACGATCCGCCTTTCTCTGGAGACTGATCAGGTGAGGCTTCGCCGTAAACCCCCGGTATCCAGGCCGGGGTTAGGCGACCCTGGACCGGTGCCGCGCAGCGGCGGAGTCCGCTTGTGTTGTCAGTGGCGTGCACTACGTTGATCCCTTCAGCTGAAGGGGGGTGTTCTCATGCTGACTGGCCGCCGTTATCTGCTCGATCTCACGTTGGATCAGGCCGTGTTGTGCGAGGAGTTCGCGAACATCTGCCGGGTGGTGTGGAACACCGGCTTGGAGCAGCGCAGGGAGTATCGGCGGCGAGGCGCGTGGATGAACTATGTGCCGCAGGCTGCTGAGTTGGCCGACGCCAAGTGTGAACATGCCTGGCTGAGAGCCGCTCCGTCGCATGTGCTTCAGCAGACTCTGCGTGATCTGGACCGGGCGTGCCGGGAGCACGGGGCGTTCAAGGCCGGTGGCGGTCGAAGGCGCGATGGGCCCCGTCGTTCCGGTTCCCGGCCGGCAAAGTTGTCGCACTGGCACACACCACGTGATCATTCCGGGGCCGTCGCCGTGCCTGGAGAGTAGATCGCAACCGTCACGCGTCTCGCATGGCCAGCCAGCCCGACACGCTCTGCGCCGCCGTCGAGGAAGCACGGTGGTCCCGTGGTGCCTCGGGCCCCACCACCAAGTGGGCAGACTCCGGCGACATCGGAGTCTGCCCGCACACTTCCTCTCCGCCGTTGGTCAGGAAGGAGTGGCACCATTGCGCACATGTTGAACTACAACCTCGCCGTCCCCGATGTAGATGACGCCGGTGTCCTGTCCGCGCTGGTGGCTGAGGGCGACGAGCTCGACGTCCTGGTCAGGGCAGTGGACAACTGGTCCATACCGACACCGGCACCGGGCTGGACGGTCGCCCACCAGATAGCCCACCTCGCGTGGGCGGACGCGAACGCACTCAGCGCCTTACGCACTCCGGACGCGTTCGGCGCCGAGCTCAGGCGGGCGGAAGCCGAAGGCACCGGGTACGCAGACAAGGCCGCCGCCGCGGGAGCGGCCCAACCGCGGTCGGTACTCCTGGACGAGTGGCGGGCCGGTCGAGCGGAACTGGCGGCGGCACTGCGCGACACGCCATGGGACCACGCATTCCCCTGGTACATGTCAAAGGTGACCCCGGCCCTGATGGCGCCCCTTCGTCTGATGGAAACCTGGGCACACGGGCAGGACGTCTTCGATGCTGTGGGCGTGGCGCACCGCCCGACGGATCGACTGCAACACGTGGCGTCGCTGGGGGTGTTGGGACGGGCGCTGTCCTTCGCCGCCGTCGGACTGCCTGAGCCGGCGGACCCCTTCCGCGTCGAGCTGACAGCACCTGACGGACGGACCTGGGTGTGGGGCCCCGAGGCTGCCGCGCAGCGGGTACAGGGCGGCGCTATCGACTTCTGCCTGTGTGTCACCCGGCGTCGCCCCTGGTCCGAGACCAACATGACGGCGACCGGCGAGGACGCTCAGAAGTGGCTGGAGGTGGCGCGCGTCTTCCTCTGAAAGCGTGTCGGGGCGCCTGGTCATGCGAGACGCGTGACGGTTGCGATCTGCCCTCCAGGCACGGCGGCGGCCCCGGAATGATCATGTGGTTTGTGCCAGTGTGACAACTCCGAGGCCGTCAGCGGCCCATGCTCGGCGTAATCAACTGGCCACCCGACAGTCTCTGACTGGCTCTAACAAAAGCTGTTGATCATGTGACTGTTGGCTTGTCTGCTCGTTGGTCTGGTCGTGGGGAAATGTCAGTCGCGGCCCTGGATCGTGCCGGATGAACTGTGGTCGCTGATCGAGCCGTTGCTGCCCATGCCGGCGCCGAAGCCGGTCGAGGGCAGACCTCGAGTGCCGGACCGGCAGGCGTTGTGCGGGATCCTCTTCGTCCTGCACACCGGCATCCAGTGGGAGTACCTGCCCCAGGAGCTGGGCTTCGGTTCCGGCATGACGTGCTGGCGGCGCCTGGCGGCTTGGAACGAGGCCGGTGTGTGGGAACAGTTGCATGTGCTGCTGCTGGAGAAGCTGCGATCGAAGGACCAGCTGGACTGGTCCCGGGCGGTGATCGACTCCTCGCACGTGCGGGCTGCCCGGCGAGGCCCAAAAGCGGGCCCAGCCCGGTCGACCGAGCACGTCCGGGCAGCAAACACCACCTCATCGTCGAAGGGCCAGGCATCCCGCTCGCGGCGTCGCTGACCGGCGGAAACCGCAACGACGTCACCCAACTCCTGCCCCTGCTCGACAAGATCCCGGCAATTGCAGGCCGGGTCAGCAGACCACGCCGACGCCCCGACGCGCTGCTGGCCGACCGCGGCTACGACCACGACAAGTACCGGCGCCTGCTCTGGCAGCGCGGGATCCGACCCGTGATCGCGAAGCGGGGCGAGCCCCACGGCACCGGGCTGGGCATCTTCCGCTACGACGTCGAGCGCACGATCGCCTGGTTGCATGGCTTCCGCCGCTTGCGCATCCGCTGGGAACGACGCGACGACATCCACGAAGCGTTCCTCGGACTCGCTGTCTGCCTGATCACTCACCGCCACGTCCAACGGCTTTGTCAGGGACAGTAAGAGGGTGTCTCACGTGGCAAGTTTCGCGAGCTTCTTGTAGCAGGTCAGGGCGGCGACCAGGCCGAGGAAGGCGAGGAAGTGCGAGCCCTTTCGTTCGTATCGAACGGTGAGGCGGCGGTAGCCGAAGAGCCAAGCGATCGACCGTTCGATCTTCCAGCGGTGCCGACCGAGGCGTTCACCGGACTCGATGCCGGGCCGCGCGATGCGCGCGACGAGCCCGCGCTCGCGCAGCCAGGTCAGGTGTTCGGCGGAGAAGTACGCCTTGTCCGCGCGGAGTTTGACGGGACGGCGCCGCCGTGGTCCCTGGCGGGACCGGACGGCGGGTATGCCGCGGATGAGCGGCTTGAGGGCGAGGCTGTCGTGCATGTTCGCGCCGGACACGGCGACGGCGAGCGGGATGCCCTGGGCATCGGACAGCACGTGCAGCTTGCTGCCCTTCTTGCCGCGATCGACTGGGTTCGGCCCGGTCAGCGATCCCCCCTTTTGGCGCGAACGGAGGCCGCGTCGACGATCGCCGAGGTCCAGTCCACCTCGCCCCGGGCCCCGAGTTCGTCCAGCACCGCCCGGTGCAGCCGACGCCACAGGCCGGCCTCGGTCCATACCGTGAAGCGGCGATGCGCGGTGGCGGGCGACGTGCCGAACGTCGGCGGCAGATGCCGCCAGACACAGCCGCTGGTCAGCGCGTACACCACTGCTGTGAACACGGCCCGCTCGTCACACGGAGCGGTCCCACCACCTTGCGGACGGGCAGCGAACGACGGCAGCAACGGGGGGCGGCTACCAGAGTTCATCAGGAACCAGACGCTTCGATAGATCAGCACCCACGACCGGCATCATGCCGCACGAACATCAAGTCACGTGAGACAACCTCTACGCCTTGATGGGTGCAGCCGACCTGGCGGCCTGCTCGATCTTCGCGCAGTAGGCTGCGCGGGCTTCCTCGTCGATCTGCTTCTCGTTCTCGGCGCGCACCCCGGTTCGGCCGTCGAGGCCCTCGCGCAGGATATCGGCGTGCCCGGCATGCCGGATGGACTCGCCGAGGACATGGACCATGATGGCGAACAGGTTCGTGTTGGGATAAGGCTCCGGCCACCACGGCACGTGGCCGGGGGCGTCGAGGGGAAGCTCGTTGATCGTCGCGTCCGAGTGTTCCCACGTGCGCCGGTAGAACCCGATGATCTGATCGCGGGTCTCGTCCTCGGTTGCCCACAGATCGCTGCCGTTGGAGTCCTGCCACCGGGGCAGGGGTTCCGGGGAAGGGCGGTCGAAGACCTCGCCGAAGTACCTGGCCTCGACGGTGGCCACGTGTTTGACCAGGCCGAGGAGGTTGGTCCCGGTCGCTGTCAAAGGTCGGCGGGCGTCGTATTCGGACAAGCCGTCGAGTTTCCAGAGCAGCGCCTTGCGGTCCCGCCGCAGTCTCCCGTGCAGGTTGTCTTTCGCGAATTCATCGATCATGCGGCATGAGCCTGCCATGGGCTGCTCGTGGTCTCAAGATCCCGTACGTGGTCCGCATCGACTGGCAGAGCCGAGGCCTGGCCATGGCCGCTGCCGCCCTGACCTGCTACAAGAAGCTCGCGAAACTTGCCACGTGAGACAACCTCCAAGTGGCCGTCGACCGGGTGGCCGTAGACGATCCGCAGGTCCACGCCGGGCTGGAAGATGCCGTACGCCTGGATCCTGGTGTCGTACTGGTCGGACCAGAAGTAGGGCACGGGAGCGAAGGGGGCGGCGTCGCCGAGCAGGTTGCCGGCCGCGGCATTGGCCTGTTCGGTGGCGTTCATTCGGTGCTCCACTCGCATGCGGGCGCCGAAGTGCGGGTTGTGCCAGGAGGCGACGTCGCCGGCAGCATAGATGCCGGGTCCGGCTCGGCACAGCTGACCGGACCACATCGCACCTTGTCGCCCAGCCGAAGCCGCCTCCGCCCGCTGCTGGCGGTTATCGGGTCAGCCCCCACTACCTCCCGGCGCGAGCAGGCCGGCGACATCGGCGATCGCCTCCGGAAGGCTTGAAACAGCGGGGATGCTGCCCATGCCGCGCACCCTCACAGCGTCTGGCTCAACTCCCCCGTGAACACACAGAGCCGTGGTGACCGTCATCTCGGCGAAGTTGTCCTCGACGAAGATCGCGAGCTTGGCATGAAGCTGGCCCCTGATGGTGCTCAGGGCGCGGACTCGACCTCGGCAACGATCCGAATCACCCTGGCCTCGCCCGGACTGCTTCCGGCACTTCGGTAGTCTCCGGTCTTCCGACGACGGGAGACAGGCGATGGTGGAAGCTGGGCCGGCGAGACCTCCGAGCCCCTGGTCCAGAGGGGTCCTGTGGGGCGTCCTCTTCGGGGGGCTGGCATCGGCGGGCTCCGTCGCCACTATCGGGAGGATGTGGGCTACGTGTGACGTCGGCGTCAACGCAGCGGCCAACAGCATGACTCTGCTGTTTCTCGCCTCCGTCATATGGATCGCCGTAGCCGTTTCCTGGGTCGTCCTGTACGGCACTCTGGGAAGGCGTCACCGCAGCGCAGCACTGACCGCAGGGCTCGTCTTCACCGTGTTCGTCACGTGGTTCCTGGTGACGTGGCTTGGTGTGATGGACTCCTACCCTGACCCTCGATGCCCGGGACATGTCCCGCCCTGGTGGTCGAGTTTCATCCCCACATGACCGCTCGGCCACGCTGTGAGCGATCCCGACCCAGGTAGGAAACGGGTTGTGGTCCCCCATGGACGGACGTGGCGTCACCCTCGAGGATCGCGACGTGGTCGCCGTGCGTGCCGATCCGTTGTCGGCGAGCGACGCGGCTTTGGCTTCGCCGGTGACGGTGATCTCTCCGGCGCCGGCCGGTGGCTGAGGACGAACAGCCGGGCCGTCGGGTGGGGCCCGCCGCCTCCGAAATGGTCGGAGTCCTCATAGGTGTTGCGTCCCGCCACGACGGCGCCCACGCGTGCGGCAAGCGCGTCGAAGGCCTGGGCGCCGGGCCGGCTCAGCCGGAACCCGTCGAACACCTGGCTGGGTGTGTCGCCGTCGAAGTACCAGTCGAAGAGCATCGCTCCGTCGCCGAGTCCGCGCCCGGCACCGGGACCACGGCCGGTGATGTACCCGTCGACCTACACCGCGTGGGCGCTGAAGACCTTGCTCATGTCCGTGACCTTTCCTGCAGACTCCAGGACCCCACGCTCGACGGCATCGGGAGCCCTGGTCGCCCTGCACCCGACCACCCAACCCGCGACACCCCGAAGCGAGTACCTCACAAGATCCTCCGGAAGTCCCCCGAGACCACCACCGTGGACGGCTCCCCCGGCCCCGGCGTGTACACAGACGTGCCGCCCGACTCCAGTCTTTCGCTGACGCGTTCGCCAGCGACGACCCGCTGTTCCGTCAGACCCACGCACACGTGACGAGCCCACGGACCAACGGCGTAATCGAGTGGTTCTTCGGCACCCTGAAGCAGGAACATCTCTACCGCGCCACCATCGGCAGCGGAAACGCCCTCGCCGTCGAACACTGCGATGGACGTGTGGCCTTTGGTGGACCCGCTACGGGACTGGGAGGTCCGGACATGGCCAGTAAGTTCACCGAGCTTGCGATCGACTGTGCCGATCCCGACGGTCTCGCCCGGTTCTGGTGCTCGGTCCTCGACTACGAGGTGCAAGACGAAGACGACGGAATTGTCACCATCGGCTCCCCGATGGTGCCCGAAGGCGAGAACCGGCTTGGCCCAGTGCCACCGACGTTGACCTTCGCGCGCGTGCCCGAGGGCAAGACCGTCAAGAACAGGCTGCACCTCGACGTCAACCCAACCGACAGAGAGCAGGACGAAGAGGTCCGGCGCCTGCTCGACCTCGGTGCTCGACACGCCGACGTCGGCCAGACAGGCGATGAAAGCTGGGTGACGCTTGCCGACCCAGAGGGGAACGAGTTCTGCGTCCTTGCGCGCCGCCGCCCCTGATCGGAGGCCGCACGCCGCGCCCGACCTACCTCCGGTTCAATAACGGAGAATCCCGACCGAGCAAGATCAACGCGCTGAGCGCACGTGGTCTCCCCGGGCTTCACCGGACCCGTCGTCGCGGCCATGGCTACCGGGGCGACGTCGTCCGGCTCGGGTACAGGAGCAGAGCCGGGCGCCAGAACGCCGAGCTCGACGGCATCATCACCGACCACCCCGACCACATACGGCAGGTCATGGCCGACCACTGTATGCGGCTGCCCCCGACGTACCACCCGCACGGCCGGACCTGACCGCTCCGGCAGCGGCGAGCCCCGCCCCGAGTGGGGCGGGGCGGGACTGCGCCCGTCGGCCGGTCAGCGCACCGGCTTCAGGTCGGTGATCTTCAGGGTCTTCAGGTCGGACAGGACGTCGATCTTGGTGACCTGGGCTCCGGCGCCGTCGCTCCAGGTGAGGGTGACCCGGCTGGTGGCGTGGCCCGCACCGGAGCCGGTGTAGACGACCTTCCACTTCACCGGCACGTTCTGCGCGAACAGGATGCCGTCGGCGTGGTTCTTCTCCTCGTAGGCGGCGACCTTCTTCTGGGCCGCGGAGGAAAGGTAGAAGGCGCGCAGCGCCTTGGCGTCGGCGGCGGCCGCCGGGTCCTCGTTGTCCCAGACGGAGTCGATGTAGGCGCCGTAGAAGTCGGCGACGCGCTGGGTGACGTTGCGCGGGTCGCCCTGGGCGGAGGACACGGCGGCGGCACGCGGGGCGTGGCTGACGCCGGAGCCGGCCAGGGCGGGCGTGACGGCGGCCAGGGTGAGGCCGGCGGTGAGGGCGACGGCGGTCACCAGGGTCTTGCGGTTGCGGACGGACATCTTTCTCATTCCCCCGGTTTCTTCGCGACCGGGCTGATCCCGGCCGTCGACGGACCTTAAGACCGCATTCCCCTCGGCCCGGTTCCGCTTCTTCCGGCTTTCTTTCCCCGCAATTCCGGGCACCGGGCACAGCGGTAATGGTTGTGCCGAATTCCGGACCGCTTCCCCGTCTTTTCGGCCATCCGTTCAGGCCATGGGCGGGTTCCGGTCTTCGACCAGTCGGGCGAGGTGGTCGAGGGCCATACGGGTGCCCAGTTCGTTGTCCGCGCTGGGGATGTCGTCCGGGATGCCTTCGTGCAGGATCTCGACGTCCGTGGCGCCCTCGTCCGTCTCGGTGAGCGTCGTCGTCATCGTCATGGTGCCGCGCACGGCGTCGTCGTCCGTCTCGAACGCGAAGACCTCCACGACCCGGACTCCGGGAACGAGTGCGGCGAAGTGCCCCTGGTATGTGTCCGTGCGTCCGCCGGACTTGCCGGCGCCGCCCGGGTCGTCGTAGGTGAGGGAGACGCGGAGGGTACCGCCCTCACGGGCCTCGAAGGCGTGGACGTGGGCGGTCATGTTCCCGGGGACCCGCCAGGCGGCGAGGGCGTCCGGATCGACCAGGGCCCGGTAGACGGCCTCGGCGGGCGCCTGCACGCGCCGGGTGACTCGCGTGGCGTACATGGCCTCACGCTACCGGCCGGGGCACGGCCCGTCCCGTCGTACGACAAGGCGGGGCCGAGGTCCGGGAGGTGGGTCGGACCCCGGCCCCGGGTCGGTCACGGCTTGCGGGCGACCGCGCCGTACATCGCGATGTCCTCGTCGCGGATGTCCTTCTCGCCGGTGCCGTCGGGGTGCCACTTGTGCACCTGGACGATGCCGGGTTCGGCCAGGTCCAGGCCCTCGAAGAAGGCGTGGGCCTCGTCGATGGTGCGCAGGCGCATCGGCATGTTGCGGGCCGCGTACTCCCGGGCGACCCGGCCCACCTCCTCGGGCGCGAACTCGGCGGTGCCGATGGACATCGCCAGGTAACTCCCGGAGGGCAGCGGCTCCAGCAGCCGGCGTACGACCCCGACCGCGTCGTGCTCGTCCAGCATGAAGTGGACGATCGCGATGACGGTGAGGGCGACGGGCCTGCTCAGGTCGAGGGTCTCGCGCAGTTCCGGGGCGTCGAGGATGGCCGCCGGGTCGCGGAAGTCGGCCTCGATGTACGAGGTGCGGCCCTCGGGCGCGCTGGCCAGCAGGCCCTGGGAGAGGGTGAGGACGATCGGGTCGTTGTCGACGTAGACGACCCGGGACTCGGGGGCCACCGCCTGCGCGATCTCGTGCAGGTTGGGCGAGGTCGGGATGCCGGTGCCGATGTCCAGGAACTGGCGCATGCCCGCCTCCTCGGCGAGCCAGCGCACGGCGCGGTTCATGAAGTCGCGGTTGGCGCGCATGTGCACCGGGAGGGCGGGCCACTCCCGGGACATGGCGTCGCCCGCCTCCTGGTCGGCGGGGTAGTAGTCCTTGCCGCCGAGGATGTAGTCGTAGATGCGGGCGGAGTGGGCGTTCTCGGTGTCGATGCGGTCGGCCGGCCATCCGTTGTCGGGCAACGCCGTGTCTCCCATTCGGGTCGAAGGTGCGGGACTTGCGTAACAAGGGGTGCGTCAACTGGCACCGTCACAGCAGGAAGTCGGCGTCGCCCTCCTTCACACCCGTCAGGAAACTCGACATCTCGCGCGGGGTGAACACCAGCGCCGGACCGTCCGGGTCGGTGGACTGGCGTACGGCTACGCGACCGTCGGCGAGTCGCTTCACTTCCACGCAGGCGCCGCCGGCGTCGTCGCTCCACGGCTTGGCCCAGCCGCGGGCGCCCAGCTGCCGGGCCGGCATGCCGTTGCGTATGGGAGGGTGCACGGTCACAGCTCCTTGCGAATCGCGCCGAGCAGGCTCTCGGTCTTCCTGGCGGGCGCCGCCTGGGCGCCCACCCGGTCCAAGGCCTCGCGATAGACCACGACGTCGTCGCGCTTGTCGAGGTAGACGGCGCCGACCAGGCCGTTGAGGTAGACGATGTCGGGCAGTTCGCGGGCCCGGAACCGGAAGAGGTGGTACGCACCCGCCCGCATCGCCGGGTGCGGGCCGTTGGCGAACGGCATGAGCTGCACGGTCACATGGGGCAGCCGGTTCAGCTCGACGAGATGGTCGATCTGCGCGCGCATCACCTCGGGCCCGCCGACCGGCCAGCGCAGCACGGTCTCGTCCATGACGACCCACAGCCGCGGCGGCCCGTCCCGGGCGAGCAGTTCCTGGCGGCGCATGCGCAGCGCGACCCGGCGCTCGGTCGCCTCGGCCGGGGCGTGCGGATTGCCCGCGCCCAGCAGGGCGCGCGCGTAGTCCTCGGTCTGCAGCAGTCCGTGCACGAACTGGTTCTCGTACGCCCTGATCTGCAGCGCCGCCTGCTCCAGGCTGAGGTAGGCGGCGAACCAGTCGGGCATGACATCGCGGTAGGTGTGCCACCAGCCGCGCTTGTTGGCCTCGCGCACCGACTGCAGGAAGGTGTCGGTCTCCTGCCGGTCGGTCACGCCGTAGACCTGGAGGAGTTTCTCGGCGTCCGAGAGCCGCAGCCGGGCGACCTTGGCGGCCTCCATGCGGCGGATGGTGGAGTGGCTGACGCCGATGGCCGCGCCCGCCTGCTCGTAGGTCAGGCCGGCCCGGTTCCGCAGTTCCTCCAGCTGCCTGCCGAGGATCATGCGCAGGACAGAGGGGGCGCCGCCCCAGTCGGTCTCCGCGGTCACGCCCACCCCCTCGCACGGGTTTCAGGGACACCGTCTCACGCGATCGTTTTGACGAACCCATTCGATCACTTCTTGCCGGAAGCAGCATGCACTTGACCTTTTGCAATTTTCAACTTGCCGGTTGCGATGCCTTGTTGGCCGGTGTCAGAGTGGACTTACTGCTCCGGCTGACCGAAGGAGCGGGCGGCGCAGTCCAGTTGGGGGAGACAGGGCTGCACCACGGCCTCATGGGAGGCGTGTGACGTCCGCCTCCCCGAGCGGCCGGCCCTCCGACACCGAGCCCCCCACGACGCGAGGCCGGACGAAAGGCGTACGGCGATGGCTCCGCCCTCCCTCCCCCGACCAGTGCACCGACTGCCCGAGGACCGGATCCCCGGCCGGCCGGCCCTGGACCCGCCCCCGCTGCGGCTGCCGCCGGTGGGCCTTCCGGTCCGCAACCCCGAGGCACTGAATCCCGTAGCCGTACCGGCCAGGGCTGCCGGCATCCCGAGACCACCCGGAGGCGAGCGCCTGGGTCGACTCCCTGGGCCTGACGGCCCCGACCCGCTCGCCTCCGGGGCCGCAGCCCCCAAAGCCGGAAATTCCGGAGCCGTGAATTCCGGGGCCGTGTTCTCCGGCCCCGCAGCCGCCTTCGAGCTGCCGGCCCTGCCGGCGGCGGTCGGTACGGCCCGCCGGGTGCTGCGCGACCTGCTGGCCGCCTGGGGCGTCGACGAGCCCGCCCGCGACGACGTGGTCCTCGTGGCCTCGGAGCTGGTCACCAACGCGCTGGTGCACGCGGCCGGCGAACAGATCGTGTGCCGGGTGCACAGCAGCACGGACCGGGTGCGCCTCGAGGTCGAGGACCAGAACCGGGGCCCGGCCCGCCCGGTCCCGCGGCAGTCCGGGCCCGACGACCAGAACGGACGCGGGCTCTTCCTCGTCGACGCGCTGAGCATCGACTGGGGCGTGGCCCTCGCACCCGGCCGGCCCGCGCGCGTCGTCTGGGCGGACCTGACGACGTCACCCCGCACCCCGGACCCGGCCGCCCCCGCACCACCCGCAGCGCTCCCGCGAACCGACCCCGCTCCGTCAGCGGCCCTCCCCCGGACCGACCCCGCACCACCCCCAGCCCTCCCCCGGACCGACCCCCACTCGTCCGAAGGAACCACGCACCATGTCCCGGCCGACTCCTGTCCCTGACCTGCCCGCCGACCCGTCCTGGACCCGGACCCGCCCGAAACCGGGTCCGGTTGATCCGGCCGAAGTCCACCGGCCGCCGGTGGGCTGACACGACGCCGGGTCTGGGCAGACGCGGCGCGACAACGACAGCGCCTGCCCAGGACACAGGAATCCGGCCCCGCCGGATTCCCCGGTAGATTCGGCCCGATGCGTGCCGTTCGCATCCGCCGGCGATCCCGGAGCCCGTACGGGCTCGGCCTTCCGCCGGGCGGCCGTTCCACCCGGGGGGGTCCCGTGATCTGGTCACCGTTCCGCCGAAGAAGGTACGGGTCGGGGCTGCCCACACCCGGGCGCTGCGAGCCCGACAGGCATGTCCTCGCCACCGAGCGGCTGCTGCTGTTCACGCCCCGGACGCACCTCGACGTGGCCGCGGCGCTCGCCGCCTGCGCGGACGCCGAGGCCCAGCGGTGGCTCGGGAACCATGCCGACCTGGTCGCGCCCGACCCGGGTACGCGACGCGCCCTGCTGGAACGGCGGCCCGCGGGCGACGACGGCCGCCGGGGCCCGCGCTCGCTGGCGCGGCCCTTCACCCTGGGCCGCGACGATCCGGTCTTCCTGGTCTGTGTGCGCAGGGCCGACCTCAGCTATGCCGGAGCACTGCAACTGGAGCACAGCGCGGGAGAGATCGGGGGCTGGCTGGCACCGCGCTGCCGCGGACAGGGCCTGGGTGCGGAGCTGTTCCGGGCCGGGGCGCTGCTCGCGCACACGCACTTCGGGATGACCCGGGTCCGGGCGGGCGCGGAGACCGGGAACACCGCGAGCCGGCGGGCCCTGGCCCGGGCGGGCTTCGTCCCGGACGAGGGGCCGCCCCGGCACACCCTGCCCGACGGACGCGTGGTCGACTCCGTCTGGCTCCGGCACGAGGCCACGGCCGCCACGTACTGCGCCTGACCGTCCGCAGGCGTCCGCCGTCGGCGGTGCCGGGCCTTCCATTCGGACATATGCTGCGAAACGCCGCACCGACAAGGGAGTGCCCATGGCCGACGCCCCGCCGACCTCCGAGCTGACCCTGGGCCCTCTCGGCTTCGAGCACCTCACCGCCGTCCTCGACCTCGGTCACCGGGTCTACGACACCGACGCCATGCCCTACACCGGCTGGTCACTGTCGGCGGTCGCCGGGCATCTGGACGCGCCGGACTCCGCCTGTCTGGTGATGCTGGACGGCGACCGGGTCGCCGGTTTCGTCCTCGGGTCGCTGTCGTTCGAGCAGCGCGCCGACTGGGGCTATCTGGAGTGGATCGCCGTCGACCCCGCGTACCAGGGCCGCGGGGCGGCCTCGCGGCTGGTGAAGGAGTGCTGTGCTCGGCTCGCGGCGGCCGGGGCGGTGTGCGTGGTCACGGACGTGGAGCGGCGCAACACCGCCTCGGCCGGGCTGATGCGCCGCAACGGCTTCACGGAGAAGGCCACGGTCAGCCTCTTCGTACGGCCCCTCGTCGACTCCGCCGACGGTTCCGCGCGGGCCGACACCGGCGCGCCCCGGCGCCACCTCACACGGGCGGCGGCCGAGCGGGTGCGCTGAGGCCGACGGCCGGTCGCCCTACCCGTCGAGCGGGTCGTCACCCGGCGGGGCATCGGGCAGTACGCGGAAGCCGGCGCGGCCTTCGGGCTCCTCGGCGACACCGGTGCAGCGGACCACCTGCGCCGCCGGCGGGCCCTCGGCCGCCCAGCGCACCATGCCGGCTACGTCGTCGGGGTGTCCTTCGAAGACGGCTTCCACGTCGCCGTTGTACAGATTGCGCACCCACCCCGCCACGCCCCGTTCCTCGGCGAGCCGGCGGCAGGTGTCGCGGTAGAACACGCCCTGGACGCGGCCACGGACGTGCACGTGCTGCCGGACAGTCATTCCTGCGGTCCCCCGTTCCCCTGCTGGCGGGCGGTGACGCGGTGCCGGTCAGGCCAGCGCACGTCGTGGACCCAGCCGAGACGCTCGAACCAGCGGATCAGGCGGGCGCTGGCGTCGAGCTGGCCGGTGAGCACGCCGTGCCGGGCGCTGGTGGGGTCGGCGTGGTGGAGGTTGTGCCAGGACTCGCCGAAGGACAGCGGGGCCAGCCACCACACGTTGCCCGAGCGGTCCCGGCTGCGGAAGGGCCGGGAACCGGCCGCGTGACAGATGGAGTTGATCGACCAGGTGACGTGGTGGACGAGGCAGATCCGCACCAGCCCGGCCCAGAAGAACGCGGTGAGCGCCCCCTGCCAGGACCGGGCCAGTGCCCCGCCCAGCATCGCCGGCAGGGCCAGGGAGGCGAGGACCAGGACGCCGAAGCGCCGGGAGATCAGCATCAGCGTGCGGTCGCGGACGAGGTCGGGCGCGTAGGTGCGGGGCGGGGCGTGCTCGGTCTCGAAGAGCCAGCCCAGGTGGGCGTAGAACATGCCCTTGGCGAGGGCGCGGGGCGAACGGCCGTAGCGCCAGGGCGAGTGCGGGTCCCCGTCTCGGTCGGAGAAGCGGTGGTGCTTGCGGTGGTCGGCCACCCAGATGAGCAGCGGGCCCTGCACGGCGAGGCTGCCGGCCAGGGCGAGGACGATCCTGAGCGGCCGTCCGGCCTTGAAGGACCCGTGCGTGAAATGCCGGTGGAAGCCGACGGTGATGCCGAGTCCGCTGACGAGGTAGAAGGCGACGGCGAGGGCGAGGTCCGTGGGGCTCAGGCCGTGCCGCCAGGCGAGGGGCACGGCCGCGAGGAGCGCCACGAACGGTACGGCGACGAACACGCCGATCATGAGCTGCTCGGCGCCTGGCCAGGATCGCGTTCTGCCGGCCGGCAGGGTGGGTTCCGAGAACTCCGACAAGGGGCAGACCTTTCGGCTGGGGAACGTGCCAGAGGGCGCCGCTGTCAGTCGACGGCGGTGAAGGCGAGTACGGCGTTCTGACCGCCGAAGCCGAACGAGCTGCTGACGGCGGCTCGTATGCGGTGGGGGCGGGGGACCTTGGTGACGACGTCCAGGTCCATCGCCGGGTCGAGGGTGTCCAGGTTGGCGGTGGGCGGGATCAGCTGGTGGCGCAGGGTGAGGACGGTGCACGCCGCCTCGATGGCGCCGGCGCCGCCGATGGCGTGCCCGATGGTGCCCTTGACGGCGGTGACGGGAGGCGGGCGGCGGAAGACCTGGTGCAGCGCGTTGTGCTCGGCCGCGTCGCCCTGCGGGGTGGAGGTGCCGTGCGCGTTGACGTGGTCGACGTCCTCGGGGGCGAGGCCGGCGTCCGTGAGGGCGGCTCGAATGGCGCGGGCGGCGCCGTCGCCCTCAGGCTGCGGGGCGGTGAAGTGGTGGGCGTCGCAGGAGGCGCCGAAGCCACGGAGCAGGGCCGCGGGCCGGGCGCCGCGGGCCCGGGCGTCCTCCGTGCGTTCCAGGACGAGGACCGCGGCGCCCTCGCCGAGAACGAAGCCGTCACGGTCGCGGTCGAACGGGCGGGAGGCCGCATGGGGCGTGTCGGCGCGGCGGGACAGGGCGCGCATCTGGGCGAAGCAGGCGGCGGTCATCCGCAGCCGGGCCGACTCGCTGCCCCCGGCGAGGACCAGATCGCAGGCGCCGGACAGCAGCCAGTCCCGGGCCAGGCCGAGCGCGCTGGTGCCGGAGGCGCAGGCCGTGCTGACGACCAAGTTCGGGCCCTGTGCGCCGAGGTCCAGGGCGATCTCGGCGGCGGCCATGTTGGGCACGCTGCGCGGCAGAGCGAGCGGCGAGACCCGCTCCGGCGTACGGGCCGCGAGCCGGTCGAACTCGGCCTGCCAGCCCTGCATGGAACCGGTGCCGACCCCCATCACGACGCCGACGCGGGCCCCGTCCCAGCCCCCCGGTACGAGCCGGGCGTCGGCGACGGCCTCCCGGGCGGCGAGCAGGGCGAAGGTGGTGAAGCGGTCCAGACGGCGGCTGAGCCGGTGCCCGAGCGGGCCCACCGCGTCGAGGTCGGGCACCTGGCAGGAGAAGGCCACGGGGAGTCCGTCGAGGCCCGGATCGGCGGTCGCGGTGGACTGCCCGGCGCACAGGCCCGCCCACGCTGCGTCCCGGCCGACTCCGGCCGGTGTGACCAGTCCCAGTCCGGTGACGGCCACCGGGGCGCGCCGCGCCGGGACACGTGCTGTCAGGAGCTGCATGAGTGGTGATTATCCGGTCCGGAAGCGACAGTTCCGGGCTGCGACAACTCGTTCGGCCCAGGACGGCGGCAGCTACCACCCGGATGTGCGAACGCCGCCACCGAACCGTCAGCGGTCGCCGGTGGGGACGAGCCCGTCGTCGTCCGGCGTGCGGGCCCTCGGGCGTGGCCGGGCCCGGGGCGCGTGGACGCGGAGGCGACGGCCCACCCGGCCGACCGTTCCACTCGTGCGTCTGTTCACCCCGGCGGGCTTCGCCCCCAGGAGCGCTCCCGGGCTACCGTCTGCCGAACCGGCACCTCAGGCTCGCGCGTGGGCGAGCAACGCCTGTGCGGCGGCGCGCAGTTGCCGCGCGGCCGTGGTGCATGCGGCCGCCTGCCGTTCCAAGGTGGGGCGGCTCCACTCGGGTGCGAGCGCGCAGCCGGTCAGTGCCGACGCGGTGGCGAGCAGTCGCCGGGCGTAGCCGTCCATCAGGTCGGCGTCGGCGTGCAACCTGCCTGCCCGGTCGAGGAGTTCGTTCATCGGGGGCATCGTTCGGAGGGACTCGGTGACCATGACGGCTCCCACTCGCGTGTGTGCGTACGGGGTTCAGCGCGGCAGGACCGCGCCGGCGCTGCGGTGGACCATGAACTGCGGGCTGGTCAGCACGAAGAGCGGCCGGGCCGCGTCGATGCCGAGCCGGCGCAGCTGCCCGGCCATGGGTTCGGCCGCGGCGGTGTCCAGGCGCACCCGTACGCCGGTTCCGGTGTGCAGCCGCAGCCGTCCGTGAGTCCGGACCAGGGTGCGCACGGTGCTGCCGCCGCGCCGGCCGTAGAGGACCCGGTCCGCCTCGGGGCAGCGGACGCCCGGGCCGAGGCGCCCCTCGACCGCGAGCCCGAGTTCCGGCGCGATGACGCGCAGATGGCGATGCGTCAGATCGGCCTCGACGGCGGAGCGGACGACGGGCAGGCCCCAGATCTGCTCGGCGACGACACGCGCCTCCTCGTTGGTGACGGCGAGGGAGAGGACGTAGCGGCCGGTGCGGCGCAGGTCGACGCGGCGCAGAAGGTCGGCGGCGACGTCGTACGGGCGGGGCCGCCACAGGTCGTCGACGAGGACCGACAGGGCGATCTCGGCGTAGGGGCCGATCGTGGAGCAGCGGTGCTCGAACAGGGACAGCACCGCGAGCGCCCGCCGGCCGAGCCGGCTCGGCACCATCCAGGTGACGTCGGGCAGCAGTCGGCGCGCCGTCTCGGCGCGGACCGGGAAGCACAGGTGGGCGGCGGCGGAGTCGTAGTAGCGCACCGGTATGTCGACGGGGCCGGTCGTGGTGGGGATGGACGTGGTGGGCAGAGTGAGAAAGGGGTAGCCCTCGGGCGGGTGGGCGCGGTTCTTGAGCTGGTAGGCCCGGGTGCGCACCACGGGGCCGCGGTAGCGGCTGAGCGCCTCGTCGATGTGCTCGCGAGCCTCGGGGACGACGGTCCGCAGGTGCTCCGTGTACGCGCGGACCGTGTGGCACAGCGGGAACTCGTGGCCGGGACCGATGTAGTCGACCTCGTACCGGTTCGGGTGCCCGTCCTCGACGGCGGAGCCCCCTCCCCTGCCGTCGAGGACGGGCACGATGTCGTGCTGGTTGGTGATGCCGGCGACCCAGGTGCGCGGGTCGGCGGGTTTCTCGCCGCCGACCGGGGAACCGACGGCGACCATGTGCGTGATCCGGTAGGCGCGGCAGAACTCCTCGTCCTGGGCGAGGTTCATCAGCGCGATCCCGCCCTCGCCGTGTCCGATCAGGGCGAGGTCGGCGCCGCGCGGGATGCCGTAGTCGTCGAGGGCGCGCAGGATCGAGCGGGTGTAGGGCGAGTCGGGCGTGAAGAGGGTGCGCCATGCGCCGACGAAGTCCTGCGGGGAGTCGTTGCGGGGGCGGCCGGGTGCCATGCCGGGTGCCTGGACGACGTACCGGACGACGCCGTCGGGCCCGCGCACGTTCTGCACCAGGATCCGTCCGTCGGCGGACAGCACCTCGATGTTGCGCAGGAAGCCGAGGAAGGAGCCCTCGGTGGCGATGATCTGCTTCTCCTGGTCGGTGAGGTCGACGGCTTCGGCGGCGCCGTCGCCCCGGTCCGTGCCGGCGAGGTGGGTGGCGCTGATGCCCTTCACCGGATCGGCGGGCAGCTCACGGCCCGCGGCCCGCTGCCGGGCCGGCGCCCGGCCGGTCCCGTCGTTCATCGGGTCCTCGTCCAGCAGCACGCGGACCGCGAGGAGTTCGGACATCAGGGGCGCGAGCCCGGACAGCGCGCGCTGGGCGCCCTGGTCCCGGAACAGGCCGCGCAGGGACCGTACGGCCGCCCGGTCGCGGTCGGCGGTGAGGGCGTGCGTCAGCCGGCGCATGCCCGGATCGCGTTCGAACTCGGGGTGGTCGGCCAGCACGGCGGCGATCCTCAGCCGCAGGGAGGTGACGGCCACCCGCGCGGCCAGGCTCTCCCGGCCCCGCACCCTCGTGGCCGCGCCGAGCACATGCCCCGTGCCGTTCGGTGCCGTGATCGCCGGACCACCCAGGCCCTGCTTGTCGGTCAGTGCCCGCAGCAGCGCCCACCGTGCGGCGAGAGCGGTACGGGGACGGCGGCGCGTGGAAGCGGACAGAGCCGGCGCGAACAGCGCGGCGCCGGTGCGCGCGCACACCTCGCGGATGCCCTCGGCGACGTCCACCACGTCCCGTGCGCACCGGCGCAGCAGTTCCATGGCCTCCTGCTCGTCCTGCGCGGACCGTCCGGGAGCGTGGCCGTCCGCTCGCATCCGACGCTCCCTCGACTCGACGACGCACTGCCGTGGACGACCGCGCCCGTCGGGCACGGTCCCCGTCCCATCGTCGGCCAGGGACACCGCGCCCGCACTTCCATCCGTCCAGGCAGGGGCGTGACACAGATACGCCGGAACCCTCCATGGGACAGGCCTGGGCGGTTCCTCCCGGGCGAGGCGGAAGGGGCCGCTGACGGTTGCGACCGCCGCCATGCGCGGCTCCGGCGCCGCGGGGCGGGGGCGCAGGGCCACCGCGCGAAGATCACTCAGGCGTCGGACATGAGCCCGGCCGCGACCGTGGCGCCCAGCTCCCAGCAGGCCTGCACCTCGGCCTTGCCGGGTTGGCCGGTGACGGTCACCGCCTCGGCGGTGCGGCGCCAGCCGAGGCCGGTGGTGACGGCCTCGATGGCACGGACGGCGCCCGTGACGTCGTTGCCGCCGTGTACGTAGTAGCCGAAGGGACGCCCCCGGGTCTCGTCCAGGCAGGGGTAGTAGACCTGGTCGAAGAAGTGCTTGAGGGCGCCGGACATGTAACCGAGGTTCGCCGGGGTACCGAGGAGATACCCGTCGGCCTCGAGGACGTCGGAGACGGTGGCGGACAGGGCCGCCCGCCGCACGACCCGGACGCCCTCGATCTCCGGTGTGGTCGCGCCCGAGACGACGGCCTCGAACAGGGCCTGGCAGTTGGGTGAGGGGGTGTGATGCACGATCAGCAAGGTAGGCACGACCCGAACCCTGCCCTGCCGGTGCCGCGCCCGCAAACGCCGCCCGGCGCGGGGCGTTGTGGGCCCCGGGCCGGGGGTGGAACGATGCGGGACACCTGGACGGGACACGGGAGGAGCGGTCTTGGGCGAGGACGATCAGCGGGCACCGGCCGCCGTGGTGTTCGACGCGCTGGGTCTCGACTACGAGAAGGCGTTCGCCTCCTCCGAGGCGCATCGGGCCTCGCTCCAGTGGCTGCTGGACCGGCTCGAGCCGGGCAGCCGGGTGCTGGACGTGGGCAGCGGGACGGGACGGCCGACCGCGCAGACGCTCACGGAGGCGGGGCACACGGTGCTGGGCGTCGACGTCTCCCCGGTCATGGTCGACCTCGCCTCCCGGCAGGTTCCCCGGGCCGAGTTCCGGCTCGCCGACATCCGTGAACTTCCGCTCGCCGAGGGCTCGTTCGACGCGGTGTGCGTGTACTTCTCGCTGCTCCAGATGTCCCGTGCCGAGCAGTCGGCCGTCGTGGGCCGGCTGGCGCGTGCGCTGCGGCCCGGGGGGCTCGCGGCCCTGGCCACCGTGCCCCTCGACGTGGAGGCAGTCGACGCGGTGTTCATGGGGCAGCCGGTGCGGGTGACGAGCTTCGCCGCCGGGGACTTCACGGAGCTGGTGACCGGGGCGGGCCTGACGGTCCTGTCCGAGGAGCACGCCACGTTCGCCCCGGCCCATCCCGAGGCCGTCCCCGAGCCGCACCTGTTCCTGCACTGCCGGCGGGACGGGCGCTGAGCCGCCGTTATTGCGTACGGCGCTGTCGGTGCCCTCGGTTAGAGTGGCCGCCTTGATCAGGAGGGGAGACGACAGTGCAGGTCAGGGTGGGGTCCGTGCGGGGTCGAGTGATCCTGGCGGTGATGCTTGCGGCAGCGCTGGGAGGGTGCGCCCAGTCGACGGACGCGGGGGCGAAAGCGTCGGGGAGCCCGTCGTCCGGGAGCGCGGGAGCGAAGAGTGCGGCCACGGCGAGCGGGGGTACGGTCGGCCCGTCCGGCTCGGCCTGCGAGCTGCCGGTGAGCTTCGACATCGCCAAGCGCTGGAAGGCCAAGGGGATCGACGCCGAGAAGGAACTGTCGAAGTCCTCGAAGGGGTCGGACGGCGACGTCACGGGTGCGCTCGCCGACGCCTTCCTCCGTCAGGGCCCGGTCACCACCGCCTGCGAGATCGACGCCAAGCCCGCCGGGAAGATCGGCTTCCTGCGGGTGTGGACGGGCAAGCCGGGCGACGCCGACGCGCGCACGGTCCTGCGGCAGTTCGTCGCCGCCGAGGACAACACCAGCAAGGAGAAGTACCGCTCCTTCAAGACGGCCACCGGCGTCTCCGGCGTGGAGGTGGAGTACGTCTACACGAGCAAGCTCCTTGAGGAGACCAAGGAGGAGCGCGCCCTGGCGGTCTCCACAGCGCAGGGGCCGGTCGTGCTGCACCTCGGCGGGATGGACACCGCGGAGCACCATGCGATGCTCCCCGCGTACGAACTCGCCAAGCAGACACTGCGGATCCTGTGACGGACACCGCCCGGCGGGTGCTCAGTCCGGAGTCGTGGCCCGGCCCAGGTAGGTGAGGGGGCCGGGGTCCGCGACCGGGATCTCGTGGAAGCCGAGCCGGTCGTAGAACGCGCGGGCGGCCGTGTTGACGGTCACCATGCCGAGATGGACGGCCGGAACCAGCCGTTCGTGCAGGGCGTTCAGCAGCGTGCGCATCAACTGGCGGCCGTGTCCGCGTCCCTGCCAGGGCGGCAGCAGGTCGATATGCAGATGGGCGGGGTACGTGGCGAGTCCGGCCACGAGCATGCGCTCCGGGCGGTGCAGGAGGCCGATCATCTCCTCGGTGGGCGTGCGGGGCGGCGCGGTGGGTTCCGGGTACCGGTCGGCGAGCAACGGGATCCACACCCTCCTGAAGTCCGTGACGAACCGCTCGGTGTCCGCCGTACCGACGACGTACCCCACTGCCCGGCCTTCGCCGTCGTCCAGGACGAAGGCGAGGTCCGGGTCGAGGTGGCAGTACGGCTCGGCGAAGAGCGACGGCATCAGGCGCAGGTCCCCATAGCGAGCGCGGGAGTCGCCACCGTTGTGCGCGGTGCGGACGCAGACGTCGGCCACCGCGTCGCGGTCGGCAGGGCGGTAGGGGCGGATGGCGGGGCGGGGGTTCTTGGAGGCCATGCGGACATCCTCATGCGGTTGGGAGCGCTCCCACAAGTAGTCCGCAGCCTGCGTGCCGCAGTGCGTCCCGGCTGTCCGTAACGGAACGGCGGCCGCATCGCTGGTGCGATGCGGCCGCCGTCCGCGTGCTCGTGAGGTGAGGTCAGTAGCGGAGGCGCTTGGCCCGGAGCAGCATGATCAGGCCGGACAGGGCGAGCAGCATGCCGATGGCCGCGGGCCACAGGTGCGCGCCGGTCTCGGCGAGGCCGCCCTGGACCGCCTGGGGTTCCGTCTGCGCGACCGGGGGCTGCGTCTGCGTGGACGGGGTCGGGCTCTGGCTGCCGGCGGGGGTCTGCGTGGCCTTGCCGACCTCGCCGCCGCCCGCTGCGGACGGAGCGGCCGAGGTGCCGTTCTCGGCCCGGTCGGCCTTGGCGGGCTCCGTCTGCTTGGCCTGGTCCGTCTGCTCGGCCTGCTTGTCCTGCTTCGCGGGCCGGTGATGCTTGGTGGTGTTCGCCGGCGCGGTCGTCGCGTAGGTCCTCGGCTCCTGTGCCGGGCCGGAGGAGGCCGGAGCAGGGGCTGCCGGGTCGCTCGTACCGGGGTCCTCCGCGCCGCCGCCGGTACCCGGGTCGGCCGTCGCACCGTTGTCGCCGGTACCCGGGTCGGCCGTCGCACCGTTGTCGCCGCCAGGGCTCGGCGCCGTGGTGGCACCGGAGTCGTCGCCGCCGCGAGGTCCGCAGGTCCGGCCGGAGTTGATGCAGTCGACCATCTCGCGCATCAGGTCCTCGTCGAAGACGTTGATGAAGTCGCCGTGGTCGGTGACCGGCTTGTGCAGCTGCTCGGGGAAGGAGTCCACCGCGAAGAGCGGCACCGTCCGCCCGCCGTCGTTCAGGCTCGGCGCGTCGACGTCGTACACGATGCGCTGCACCAGCTGCGGGATCGCCTGGAAGCCCTCGGCGCAGGAGCCGTCGGGGCCGGCGAAGGCGACATGGGTGCGGTGGTTGGCGCTGTCGATGTTGCGGCCGTCCCAGCAGCTCTGGAAGCGGAAGGTGCGCACCACGTCGCTGCCGGACGGGCACAGCGGGTACTTGTCCTTCAGCTGCCGGTCCTCGAAACCGGTGCAGCTCCACGAGGCGTTGGCATTGGCGGGGCCGTTGACGAAGGCCTTGGCGTCACCGGTGATGATGCGCAGCAGGCGCGGCATCTCGGTGACCTTGCCCTGCGGGCTGCCCACGAACGTCAGCGTCACCTGCTTGGCCGTGACGATCTGGCCCGCGTTGCCCTCGGTGCCGCCGCCCGGAGCGCCAGCGTCCCGTTCCTGCTTGCCGTTCTGCAGACGCAGCACCGGCCAGTAGTACGTGGACTTGTCCCCCTGGTCGACACAGCTGGTGTCGGCATCGGCCAGGTCGTCGTCGCTGGCGAAGGCGTCGTTGGACTGGTTGCCGATGTAGTCGTGGAAGTGGTGGGCGCCATTGGAGACACCGGGGGCGACGATCACGTTGTCGGAGTTGAACAGTCCGTTGGCGTTGACGCCGCACTCGGAGGTGAAGGTGCCGCGCGAGGCTTGGTCCTGCTGGGGCGGGTTCGGCACGTTGGGCTGTACGGAGGTGATGTCCGCGTAGTCGGAGGCGACGGGTCCGTTGCCGCCCTGTCCGGCACCGTTCTGGCCCTGTCCGGCACCGTTCTGCCCTTGGCCGCCGCCCTGTTGACCGCCGTCGCCCGGGGCGGCGGTGCTCTGGCCGGCGCTGCCGGTGTCGCCGCCCGCGTCGTCCTGGCCGGGGCGCAGGGTGCAGGCGGCCAGGGCTTCCAGCCCCTCCGGCCGGTCCCCCGCCCGGTCGATGGCGACGGCGATCCGCTCGATCGTCGCCGACCGCTGCTCCTTCAGCGGGTTCATGATCGGACCGTCGGCGGCCGCGGGGTCCTGGCGGACGGAGTCCGCCGAAGCCTGAAGCTGCTGGTAGGCGGCCGCGATCTGCTGGTCCAGCTGCGCGAGTTCGCGGTCCACGTCCTCACGGGCCTCGTCCGGCACCGACGTCAGCCGGCTGCCGATGTCCGGGCAGTCGATCGTGGCCATGCCCGCGGACCTGACCTGGCCGGTCGCCTCGGGGCCGCTCTCGCCGCCCCACGCGCCCTCGGCGGCGGAGGCATAGACATTCGCGGCGACCAGCCCGCCGCCGCCCAGCATCAGGGCGACCGCTGCGAAGGTCGCGCGTCGTGCGCCGGTCGGGCGTCTGCGCCTGTTGCGTACCAAGGTCTTCCCCTTGCGTGGAGCGGGCGGGCGGGCATGGAGTTCCCACGCCCCATACGGATGACCGCACCCGCGTGTTCAACCGGACCGGAAATTAACAGGGAACCGACAGGAATCCGGGGGCGGGGCCCGTCGGCCGGATACGGGAACGCGTCGTCGGGACCAGGTCCACCGGAAGAGCGAGACGCCTTCCCACTCGAATGCCACGGCGAACATCACAAATATGTATCGGACATTCCGCACTTCAACCTTCACACGAGGCACACACGTTGGCTAGGTTGACGCCAGGCCGCCCGGCTGCACCCAGCGAATCCGCCGTGGCGTCCGGGGCCGGGGCTCGATCGAGACCGGGTTCGGCCCGACTGCCCTGCGGGGCGAGGAAGGAGCACGTCTTCCATGGCGCCGGAGAGCCGCGACGAGGTTCGGCAGCGGATCGACTCCCTCTACGAACAGGCCGAGAACGCGACGGGGAACTACAACGCGACCCGGGCCATGTCGGCGGCGACACGCACGAGGGGGGTCCCGCTGGCCAAGAGGTCGGGCCGGGGGCCGGACCCCGCCCTCGACGCGATGGCCCGACAGTGGTTCGACGTGGCGCGCGCCAAACTCGGGCCGACGGTTCCCGCGGCGCTCCCCGCCGACCGCCGGCCTGCCGGCCCGGCGACCCCGCCCCGCCCCCGGGACCGAACAGAGGCGGGTGCACGGGAGGCCCTGAGCGTCGGACTGCCCGAGCTGCCTCCCGGTTCGGGCAGCCGTCCCGCCGATCGCGCCCTGCCCGCACTGCCGGCCGGCGCTTCGACGGACCGGAACGGCCGCCCTCGGCTTGCGTTGGAGGCAGGAGCCACCGGGGCTTCGGACGATGGCCGCCCCATGCAACTCGGGAGACCTGTCGCGGAGTTGCCGGGTGCGGGCGCGCCCGGTCCAGCGGCGACGCCGGGCCGGGGCATCCCGGAGCTGACGGGCGGCGGCACAGCCGTCCTGCCCGTCGCCGCGCCGCCCGCCGCACTGGGCACTCCGGTGCAAGCACCCAGGGAGCTGCCGGGCTCGGCGGACGCGCCCCGGCGCCCCTCCCCCGCGGAGTTCAAGGCGAACAACCGGCGCAGGCTCGCCGCGGCTCGGGAGGTCCTGTCCCGGTACACCACTGAGCTCGCCACGCCCGCTGCCCTCCCCTCCGCGCAAGGGGCCTGGAACACCGGGGCACAGCAGGTGTCGGAGCAGGCAGGCCGGCTGAGCCCGGAGCAGCCGGGTCAGCTCGACACCGGACAGTGGCAGCAGCCGCAGTGGGCACCGCCGGTCGGCGTACCGAACCCGAACGGGGTCACCCCGCTCACGACGACCGACACGGGCTCGTTCGCACCACCGACCGCCAACCCGCTCACCGACACGGGCTCCTTCGCACCGCCCACCAACGCACCGACCTACACCGCGACCTTCGCACCGCCCGCACCCAACCCGCTCAGTGACAGCGGGGCCTTCGCGCCGCTGACCGTCAACCCCCTCACCGACACGGGCTCCTTCCCGCCGCTAACCACCAACGCACCGATCTACACCGCGGCCTTCGCACCGCCCGCACCCAACCCGCTCAGTGACAGCGGATCCTTCGCGCCGCTGACCGTCAACCCCCTCACCGACACGGGCTCCTTCATCCCCACCGCCGCAGCACCCACGGCCGACACCGGCTCCTTCGCCCGCGTCCCCTCCACCCCGGAGTCGTCCCGCGCGCTGCGCGCCGAGAAAGCCATCGCGTTCGCCCGGGCGCAGATCGGGAAGCCGTGTGTGTGGGGTGCGACCGGGCCGGACTCGTACGACTGCTCCAGCCTCGTCGGGGCGGCGTGGAAGGCGGCCGGGGTCACGCTGCCCCGTGCCGCGCACCAGTTGGCGCTCGCCGGAACCCCGGTGACGCTCGCCGGCCTGGAACCCGGCGACCTCCTCCTCTTCTTCGACGACGACCGGCATGTGGGCCTGTACGTCGGCAACGGCACGATGGTCCATGCACCGGGCCCGGGGTCGTACATCCGCGAGGAGTCGATCTACGGTGCCGGCGAGGCGGCCATCCACCGGGTGATCCGGCCGGCCTGATGCCGTCGGCGCACCCGCCTCAGCCCTGGTCGCGCCGTCGCGCGCGCCAGCTCTCGTAGTGGTCCAGCAGGGTCTGTGCCACCGGCCGGTAGGTGAGGCCCAGTTCGTGGATGCTCCGGCTGTTGTCGACGCGGAAGCGGATGCCGAGGTGCTTGCGGATGTAGTCCTGGGTGAGTCCGAAGGAGGGGCCGAGGACGCGTACCGGCCAGTGCGGGAGCGCGGTGCGCGGCAGGCGCGGGTCGTAGGGGTGGAGGGCGCGGATGATGCGGGACATCTCGTGGAACGAGGTCATCGTCTCCGCCGCCACGATGTAGCGGCCCTTGGCCGCGGGGTTCTCGGCGGCCGCGATGTGCGCGTCGGCCACGTCCCGCACGTCGGCCGTGGTGAAGCTGAAGTCCGGTGCGCCGTAGCAGAAGTAGCCCTTGAACAGTTCGTCGAGGAGGAAGAGGCTGCCGGACTCGGACGCGGGGGTGAGGGAAGGGCCCAGGACCAGGCCGGGGTTGACGGAGACCATGCGCCAGCGGTCCTGCGCCGCCTCGGCGTCCCAGGCCGTGCGCTCCGCGAGGGTCTTGGCGTAGTGGTAGGGGTTGTTCTCCACCGTGCTGGTGGTGTTGAAGTACCGCTCGGAGAGCAGTCGGCCGTCCATGCGCAGGACGTCCGCGTAGTCACCGAAGACCGCGCCCACGGTGGAGGTGAACACCAGCGTCCGGACCTCCGGGGTGCGCTCGATGCTTGCCAGCACGTTGCGGGTGCCGAGCAGCGCCGGGTCCACCACGTCCCGCCTCGCGTCCCTGATCCGCTCCGGCATGAGGAACGGCGAGGCCACGTGGAAGACGACCGGGCAGCCGCGGAACGCCTCGTCGAACGAGCCCTCCTTCAGCAGGTCCGCCTCGAACAGCGTCAGCCGGCCGGGAAACTCTTCCTGCATCTCCCACAGCGGCCGTACTTTCACCGCGTTCGCGGTGCGGCGTACCGTGGTGCGGACCCGATGGCCCCGCTCCAGCAGCCGCCGTACGAGATGGCTGCCGACGAAGCCGCTGCCGCCGGTCACCACGACGGTCGTCTCCCCGCGTCCGCCCACGCGCGCTCACCCCTCGCTGCCGGCAACCGTCCTCGGTGCACCGAGACCAGGGTCGGCCATGGCACAGCAGGAAGGGAAGGCAGGGGAAACACCCCTGGACCCTCTCTTCCATAAGAGCCCCATGGAGAGGTCATAAGATCCGCTTATGAGGTCATAGACCGGACCCGCGTACTAACTTAGGTCTGCCTTAGTCTAGGCTTCCCGATCGAGTCGCCTGTTCACGCTCGAAGGGAACTGATCATGCCGCGCCCCCTGCGGGTAGCCATCGTCGGAGCCGGCCCTGCCGGGATCTACGCCGCCGACGCCCTGCTGAAGTCCGAGGTGGCCGCCGAACCCGGCGTGTCCATCGACCTCTTCGAGCGGATGCCCGCCCCGTTCGGCCTGATCCGTTACGGCGTCGCCCCCGACCACCCGCGTATCAAGGGCATCATCACCGCCCTGCACCAGGTGCTCGACAAGCCCCAGATCCGCCTGTTCGGCAACGTCGACTACCCGACCGACATCAGCCTGGACGACCTGCGCGCCTTCTACGACGCGGTGATCTTCTCCACCGGCGCCACCGCCGACCGCGAGCTGCCCGTCCCCGGCATCGACCTGGACGGCTCCTACGGCGCAGCCGACTTCGTGTCCTGGTACGACGGCCACCCGGACGTCCCGCGCACCTGGCCGCTGGAGGCCGAGAAGGTCGCCGTCCTCGGCGTCGGCAACGTGGCGCTCGACGTGGCCCGGATCCTCGCCAAGACGGCGGACGAGCTGCTGCCGACCGAGATACCGCCGAACGTCTACGACGGTCTGAAGGCGAACAAGGCCAAGGAGATACACGTCTTCGGCCGCCGCGGCCCGGCGCAGGCCAAGTTCAGCCCGATGGAGCTGCGCGAGCTGGACCACTCCCCCAACATCGAGGTCATCGTCGACCCCGAGGACATCGACTACGACGAGGGCTCGATCGAGACCCGGCGCGGCAACAAGCAGGCCGACATGGTCGCCAAGACCCTGGAGAACTGGGCGATCCGGGACATCGGCAGCCGGCCGCACAAGCTGTTCCTGCACTTCTTCGAGTCGCCCACGGAGATCCTCGGCGAGAACGGCGAGGTCGTCGGCCTGCGCACCGAGCGCACCGCCCTCGACGGCACCGGCAACGTCAAGGGCACCGGCGAGTTCAAGGACTGGGACATCACCGCGGTGTACCGGGCCGTCGGCTACCTCTCCGACAAGCTGCCCAAGCTGCCGTGGGACGTCGAGTCCGGCACGGTCCCGGACGAGGGCGGCCGCGTCATCGAGGAGAGCGGCAGCCACCTCCCGTCGACGTACGTCACCGGCTGGATCCGGCGCGGCCCGGTCGGCCTGATCGGCCACACCAAGGGCGACGCCAACGAGACCGTGGCCAACCTGCTGGACGACTACGCGAACGGCCGCCTCCACACGCCGGACTCGCCCGCGCCGGAGGCCGTGGACTCCTTCCTCGCCGAGCGCGAGGTCCGCTTCACCACCTGGGAGGGCTGGTACAAGCTGGACGCCGCCGAGCGGGCGCTGGGCGAGCCGCAGGGCCGCGAGCGCGTGAAGCTCGTCGAGCGTGAGGACATGCTGCGGGAGAGCGGGGCGTAAGCCGCCTGATCCCTATGCCCGTGAGGGGGCCGGCGCCTTGGCGCCGGCCCCCTTCGCAGCGTGCGGCCCAGGCGGGCAGCGGCGGCAGCAGCCGGGTGAACGGCCGTCCGGGACGGCCCTGTTAGGGTCCTGCGATGATCTCCCTCCGTGAGCCCGTCTTCTTCACCCGCCTGCGCGAGGCGCGCCGCGTGCTCGTCGCCGGCGCGGGCGGCGGCTTCGACGTCTACGCGGGTCTGCCCCTGGCGTTCGCGCTGCGGTCCGCCGGTGTGGAGGTCCATCTGGCCAACCTGTCCTTCGCCGACTTGTACGGCCTGGACCTGGACACCTGGGTCGCCCCGGACGTCGCCGCCGTCCGCCCCGACACCCTGCTGCGCGGCGACTACTTCCCCGAGCGTGCGCTGGCCCGGTGGCTGGAGGCACAGGGACTGCCCGACACCGTGTACGCCTTTCCCCGTACGGGTGTCGAACCGCTGCGCGCCGCCTACCGTGCGCTCCTCGGGCATCTGGGCGGCGTGGACGCCGTCGTGCTCGTGGACGGCGGCACCGACATCCTGATGCGCGGGGACGAGCACGGGCTCGGCACACCGGAGGAGGACATGGCGAGCCTGGCCGCCGTCGCCGGTCTCGACGAGGTCCCGCACCGGCTGGTGGCCTGCGTGGGCTTCGGGGTGGACGCCTATCACGGCGTCAACCACTCCCTTTTCCTGGAGAACCTCGCCGCGCTCGACCGCGAGGGCGCCTATCTCGGGGCGTTCTCGCTTCCGCGCGACAGCCAGGAGGGCGCCCTCTACCTCGACGCGGTGGCCCACGCCCAGCGGTGCCACGAGAGCCACCCCAGCATCGTCCACGGATCCGTCGCCGCGGCCGTGCGCGGGGACTTCGGCGACGTGCGGTTCACCGAGCGCACCCGGAACAGCGAGCTGTTCGTCAATCCGCTGATGGCCCTCTACTTCTGTGTGGACCTGCCCGCGCTGGCCCGCGCCAACCTCTACCTCGACCGGCTGGAGGGCACGGTCCTGATGCGGCAGATCAGCTCGCTGATCGCCGAATTCCGTGACGAGCTGCCCCGTCAGCGGCCGCCCCGGGCGTTCCCGCACTGAGCCGGGGCCGGCCGATCACGACAGGCCCGGCTCGGTCGCGACGAGGTCCCGGCGGCCGACCACCGCCAGCGCCACGGTCAGCAGGGCGAGCGCGGCCGTCTGCACCAGACCGCCGCCGAGGTACTCGGCGGGCACCGGCAGGTGCAGCCAGGGGTAGAGGGCCGCGACCCGGACCGCAAGGATCAGCAGGCCGAGCGCGGCCAGGGCGAACGCGCCGCCGGGCGTCGTACCGTCACCGCCCCGGGCCTGCCACAGGAGCCAGCCGAGCGCCCCCACGACGAAGCAGCTCGCGGGCGCCCAGGCCAGGTCGGGGAGGGCGGGCAGCACCACGATGGACGCGCCCATCACCACACAGGCGGTCATGAAGACCAGCCCGGGCGAGCCGGCGGGCAGCCGGGCCGGGGGTGCGTCCCGGTGGTGGGCGGCGCAGAGCGCGAGCGCCGGCAGCCAGGCCAGGAGCCCGAAGGCGGTCGCGAACGCCGGGTCCGCCGGGACCAGCGCGCCCGTCAGCGGGCCGAGCAGCGGCCAGAGGGTGGGCAGCGCGGCGAGCAGCGCGGATGCCCGGGCGAGGCGGCGGCGGTCGTGGACGAGGGCGAAGTAGGCCACCGTCCACAGCAGCGGAAGGATCCACTGCGCGGCCGTGACCACTGCGGTGAGAAGTCCCTGGTCGGTGAACTGCGACAGGAACAGGTGCCGTCCCGCACCGCCCCGGCCGGCCGCCCAGGCCAGTTCGAGGGCCAGTTCGACGACCCCGGCGGCCGCCTGGACCAGCACGGCGAACAGCGCGAAGAGCCGGACGGTCGAGCCGAGGAGGACGTAGCGGCGCGGCGCGCCCGCCGCTCCCAGTCGGCTGCGCACGGCGAGGGCGGCGATGCTTGCCACCTCGCCGAGGGTGGGCCGGCTCTGGTCCTGCGTGTCGCGGTCGACGTCCCACAGGTACGTCTCGACCATCTCCTCCTCCCGTTCGCGCCGGTAGTAGGCGGGGAGCAGGCGCAGAACGGCGCGGTAGCGAGATTCCAGCAGCGTGGTCATGCGAAGCCTCCCGCGAGTCCGGGTGCCGTGGGGGGTTCGGGAGCGGTGTCGGCCGGGGCGGCGGCCCGGCGGCCCTCGGCGATGCGCCGCTTGGCGGCACCGGCGCCGGCCGCCATGCGCTCCGCCTCCGCGTCGAGGGCCGCCACGCCCTCGTCGGTGAGCCGGTAGTAGCGCCGCAGGCGGCCCTGCTGCACCTCCTCCCGGTCCAGCAGGATCAGTCCGTCGGCGGTCAGCCGGTCCAGTACCCCGTAGAGGGTGCCGACTCTCAACTGCACCTCCCCGTCGGACAGTTCCTCGACCTCGCGCAGGATGCCGTAGCCGTGCCGCGGCTGGTCGGCGAGCGCCGTGAGGACGAAGAACGCCGCTCGGGTCATGTTCCTCGATGCCATGCTGACATGATATCTCGGCTGCCGATATATATCGAGCGCCTACGCAATGCAGGAACCGACGAGGAACGGGGCCCTCCCCGAAACGGATGAACGGGACCCTCCCCTGAGCGGATGGTCGGGCGGGCCCCGTTCGAACGACCATTCTCGGCACCGTGCGACGGTCCGGGGACGAGTGAACTGCGGTCGCGCGATGCGGGCGACGCGCACCCCGGGTGCGGGGCGCGCGTCCCGTGCGCGGGGGTGCGCGCTCGCCGCGGCGCGCCGCATGGGGACCCGGCCGACCCGTTCCGTCCCCGGGCGGTGATACTGGAAGGCGCACCCGACCCCATCAGCAGATTGGCCCATGTCGAACTCCGCCACCGACCGCGCCACCATCCCGCAGACCCTCTGGGCGGCCCGCGGCCGCCACACCGGTCCCGCCGGCGAGGACGTCGTCCGCCGCACCCTTCGCCGGCACAAGGAGAGCGGGGACATCGACGACTTCGCCGAGCCGCCCGCGCCCGAGGACTCCCCCGAACGGATCTTCGAGGCGCGCTGGCGGGCCGGCGGCACCGTGACCGTGCGGGCCCGGCTCACCCTCGTACCGCGGGAGGTGCGGCCGGAGGGACAGGAATGGACGCTCGTCGCGGAGGCGGAGCGCCCGTGGGACGAGGCATGGCCCTCGCCCGCGACACTGTTCTGGCCCGAGACCGCGGTGTCGGAGGGCGTCGACGGTGCCTGGGACCACCACCCCACCCTCGCCGCCCTGCGGTTCCGGCAGGTGAACGCGCTGCCCGAGGACGACAAGGAGATGCGGCGCCGGCTGCGGGACGCAGCCCGCGAGGCCTGGTGCGTGAAC
>NZ_JBEXYL010000080.1:0-36985 GCF_040630895.1 Streptomyces sp. NPDC005728 | reverse complement strand
AGTCGGGTGAGGGCGACCAGGCGGGTGCGGGCGACCAGGCCGGTGCGGGCGACCAGGCGGGTGCGGGCGACCAGGCGGGTGCGGGCGACCAGGCCGGTGCGGGCGACCAGGCGGGCGCGGGCGATCAGGCGGGTGCCGGGGATCAGGCGGGCGGTGACCAGATCGGCGGCACGGCCGACCCGTCGGCCCCGGCCGGCGACCAGAGCGGCGCGGGCGACCAGAGCGGCGCCGGTGACGCCACGGGTACCGGCGACGGGTCCGGCACGGGTTCGGGCGACGGCTCGTCCCTGACCGGGACCCACTGAACAGTCCCCGTCCGAGGGGACGCTGAGCCACCCCTGTCCACGGGGACGCCGATCCGTCCCGCGACTCCCTGACCGGCCACCGCGGTTCCGGCCGGCAGGGACGGTCCGGCCCTCCGGCGGGAGGGCCGGACCGCGGTCGTCGGGCGGGGCGGCTCAGCGGTCGTCGCACGCCCGCAGCAACAGCACCGCCACGTCGTCCGCCCGTTCCCGCGCCGCCGCGCTGTGCCGCACCAGCTCGTCGGCCAGGCTCTCCAGCGGCTGGTCGCCCATCTCGGCCAGCAGTGCGCCGAGGTCGACCAGGGAGTCCTCGATGTCCACGCCGGGGGACTCCACGAGACCGTCCGTGTAGAGGGCGAGGACCGAGCCGGGGGTCAGGGACACGTCGGTCGTCGGGTACGTGGCCGCCGCGTCGATCCCGAGCAGCGGGCCGCCGGCCAGGTCCAGCACCCGCACCCGTCCGTCCGGGCGGCGCAGCAGCGGCGGCGGATGCCCGGCGCGCGCCATCACGGCCTGCCCTCGCGCCGGGTCCAGCCGCAGGTACAGGCAGCTGGCGAACAGGTCGGCGCCCAGGTCGATGAGCAGCCGGTTGGTGCTGCGCATCACCTCCTGGGGCGCCTGCCCCACCGTGGTGTACGCGCGCACCCCGGTGCGGATCTGCCCCATCAACGCGGCCGCCGTCACGTTGTGGCCCTGGACGTCCCCGATCACCGCGGCCGCCAGCGGCCCGGTCGGCACCAGGTCGTAGAAGTCGCCGCCGATCTCCATGCCCTGGGTGGCCGGCAGGTAGCGGGCCGCCGCCTCGATGCCGGGGGGCGGCGTCAGCGAGTGCGGCAGCAGAGACTGCTGGAGCCCCTGCGCCAGCCGGTGCTTGGCGTCGTACAGCAGGGCGCGCTCCAGGGCCTGTGCGATCAGGCCGCCGAGGCTGGTCAGGACCGCCCGTTCGTCGGCGGGGAAGACATGCGGTTCGGCGTACGCCAGGACGCAGGTGCCCACCGGCCGCCCGGACGCGATCAGCGGCAGATACCCCCAGGCCGCGTACCCGTCCGGTGTCGCGTGGCGGTTCGGGTACAGCCGTTCCAACTGCTCCTGCGAGTCGAAGAACGCCGGCACCCCGCTGGTCAGTGCATGGGTGCCCGGTGTGCGCTCGCTCAGTGGCAGCCCGTCGAAGCACTCCACGACCCGCGGGTCCGCGTACCCGCGGTGCCCCAGCACATGCAGCCGCCCGGCCTGCGAGCCGAGGATCACCAGCGCCTGGCAGCCGACAGCCGGGGCGACCTCGTCCGCGACCAGCTGCACCACGTCCTGCACCCCGACCGCCTCGGTCAGCGCTCCGGCCAGGCTCAGCACCTGGGAGATGGTCACCAGTCTCGAGGGACCGGACCCCGACTGCGGCGCCGACCGTGCCATCTCGGCCACTGCCCGGGCCCGGCTGATCCGCACGCTCAGCCCGGTGGTGCTCGGATACATCCGGAACGAGAGCCACTCGCCCGGCGGGCGCAGCGCCACGAACGACGTGACCTGCTGGCTGATCAGCGCGGCCCGGTAACGGTCCTCGTACATCGGGTCGTTCAGCCACGGTGCCGACACCCACAGCAGTGTTCCGAGCAGTTCCTGGGTGGGCCTGCCGAGCAGGTCGGTGGCCGCCATGTTTGCGAAGGTGATCCGGCCGTGCAGATCCAGCGACACGAGCCCGTACGGCAGCCGGGCCACCAGCCGTGCCGCTTCCACCGACCCGAGCGTGCCCTCCATGCCCGACATCGGTGCTGCCAGCAGGTCCGTCTCGGGGCCGATCGTCCGGTTCTCCGCGGCCGCCCGTTCCAGCCGCAGGGCCAGCCGTTCGCAGCCGGCCGTCAGATGTGCGCGCTCCCGGTCGGACAGCTCCGGCGGACGCGTGCCGGGCCAGGTCACGAAAACGGCGCCGTACACGGTCCCCGCCGTCGCCACCGGCAGTGCGGCCAGCGCGAAGGGATACGGCAGCACCACCGCGATCCGCGGGTAACGGCGCGCCATCTCCTCCTCGCCGCCCACCCACACGAGCCGCCGGTCGCGCACCGCGTCCGCGACCGGGATCGGCGCGCCCAGCCCCACCCGCTCCCACGGCGCGGCGAACGCGCGGGGCATGCCCGCCATCACCGCCATCTCCAGAACCGGTTCGTCGGGCCTGAGCAGGTACACCGCGCCGGAGTGCGCGTGCACCGCCTCGATCATCGAGGCCAGCGCGAGTGACAGCAGCGGTCGGCCGACCGGAGTCCTGGCGGCCGCCGGTGCCTGCGCCGGCCCTGGCCCGTCGGACACGCCGACCACCTCCTCGTACGGCCGCGCGTCGCGTCTTGGGGTCAAGGCTCTCCTGCGGAGGCGTGGCGCGCACGGCGAGCGCCCCTCGCGCGCCGGGCGGAGGCCCTGACCTGCGACGGCGCCCCCTTCGCCCGGGGCCGCCGGATACCCCGAACCGCCGGGTCCATGCCCCCGCACCCGAAGCGCGCGGCGGCGTACGGGCGCCCTGCGTGCGCCCCCGCGCACCCTGATGGCCGGTTCTGCGCGCCCGCGAACGGTGACGGCACCCAAGAATGGGGCACGCGCTCAACAGCTGGAGACGAGAGCACGGCGCTACCGGGAGACGTACGGCCGACTGGAGGGGCGGGCAGTGATCCGGGTACTTCTGGTGCACGACGCGTGTCTGGTGCGATCGGTCCTGGCCGAGTGGCTGCGGCGGGAACCCGGCCTGCACGTGGAGGACGCACCCTGGCGTGCCGCGCCCGCGCGGGCGCGGTCCTGGCGCCCGGACGTGTGCGCGGCCGACCTGGACTGCGCCGACGGCCACGGTGTGCCGCCGCTCGGGGAGTTATGTCCGCCGGGCACGGTCGGCCGGCCGCCTGCCCTCGTGGTCCTTGCGGGTGCGAACCGGCCCGGGCTCCTGAAGCGGGCGGCCGAGGCGGGTGCGCTCGGCTTCGTCGACAAGGCGGGCTCACCGGACCGACTGGTGCGCGCGATCCGCAGTGTCGCGCAGAGGGAACGTTTCATCGATGCGTCGCTGGGCTTCGGATTCCTCAAGGCGGCGCAGATGCCGCTGACGAGACGCGAGCTGAGCGTGCTGTCCCTGGCGGCCGGCGGGGCGTCCATCGCGGAGATCGCCGGGAGCCTGCACCTGTCTCGCGGCACCGTGCGGAACTACATGGCGGCGATCACCCGCAAGACCGGGGCGCGCAACCGCGTCGACGCGATCCGGATCTCGCGCGGGGAGGGCTGGGTGTGATCACCGCACCGGTGCGGTCGGCTCCGTGGTCCAGCCGCCGACCAGCTCCTGGTACCGGGCCGAGGTCCGCAGCAGCTCGTCGTGGGTGCCGCAGGCGGTGCGCGGACCGTCCAGCACCAGGACGCGCCCGGCGCGGCGGGCGGAGCTGATGCGGTGCGCGACGACGACCAGGGTGCCGCCCGGGCGCGCCGCGAACGCCCGCTCGGCACGGGCCTCCGCCTGCGGGTCCAGATGACAGGTCGCCTCGTCGAGCAGGGCGAGAGGGGCCGGTGAGAGGTAGGCGCGGGCCAGCGCGATCAGCTGTCGCTCGCCGGCCGACAGGGCGACCGGGTCGACCCTGCCACCGGGCCCGCCGAGCGCCCGCAGCAGCGGGGCCAGCCCGACCGCCTCGGCCGCGGCCAGCAGCTCCGCCTCGGGCACCGGGTCCTTCCGGAAGAGGCCCAGGTTCTCGGCGAGGGTGCCGCCGTGGACGTACGCCTCCTGCGGGATCAGCACGCGCAATGCGGCCGCCTCCGGCCCCGGCACGTCCTGCCCGTACACCCGGACCGCCCCTTCCCTGGCCTCCAGCAGCCCGGCCGCCAGCCCCGCGAGCGTCGACTTCCCGATGCCGCTCGGCCCTACGACGGCCAGATGCGCGCCCGCCGGGACGGAGAGGTCGAGCCCGTCGAGCACCGGTGTGCTCGCAGGGCCGTAGGCGAAGGTGACGGACGTGAGGGCGAGGGCGGGGGTGCCGGGCGGGTGCTGGGGCGCCGGTACCTGGTGCGACTCGGGCCGGCCGTCGGGTCGGCGCGTCCCCGAGTCCGTCGGCGGGGCCAGGCGGCGCAGGACGACCGTGAGGCGCGAGCCGCTGGTGCCGAGGCCGTGGACGAGGTTCTGGAGGGCGGGGAGCAGGGACTGGGTGACGTAGGCGAGCGCCCCGACCAGCGCGCCCGGGGTCACGCCGTGGCCCAGCAGCCAGGGCGCGGTGACGAGCAGCAGGACCACGGGCAGCTCGCCGCCCACCGCGAGGGCGGCCACCCGGGCCAGGCTCCAGCGGGCCAGGGCGCGGGCGGCCCGCAGTTCCGCGTCGACCGACCGCGCGGTGAGGGCGGCGACCTGCGCCTCGGCACCGGCAGCAGTGACGTCCCGCAGCCCCGGGCACACCGCGCCCAGGCCCTCGGCCAGCGCCTCGTCGGCGGCGAGGTATGCCTCCTGACGGCGGGCCAGCGGTCGCAGGGTCGCCGCGAACAGGCACATCCCGGCCAGCAGGGGGGGCACGACGACCGTCAGCAGCAGCGGGGCCAGCGAGCACAGGCCGATCAGCGCGCCGGCGGCGGTGAACAGGAAGGAACGGGAGACGAGCACCAGCCCCGCGAAGGTGTCCCGGGCGATCTCCACCTGCTGGGTGAGCCCGGACAGCGACCCGGCGTCCGCCTCCCGGACCCCCCGCCCGACCACGGCCTCCACCAGCCGGTCCCGTACCGGTTCGACCAGAGCGGCGACCACGCCGTACACCCGCCCGGTCCCGTACGCCCCGGCACCCACGGCGAGCCCGGCCGCTCCGAGCCACAGCAGGCCGGCCGGCGTGTTCCCGGCCAGGAACCCGGCATCCAGCGCCCGCGCCAGCGCATACCCGACCACAAAGGCCTGCCCGGCCTCCAGGACGGACCAGAGACCGAGCCGGACCAGCACGCGCCAGCGTGTCCGTACCGTTCCCAGGACCCGTGCGCGCCCGGTCATGCTTCGAACACCACCCGGTATTCCGGGTCCTGCCACAGCCTGGCGTGTGGGCCTACGGCCCGGACCCGGCCCTCGTCCAGCCAGGCGACCGCGTCGGCGCGGGCCGCTGTGGCCGACCGGTGGGCGATCAGCAGGCGGGTCGGACCCGTGCCCGGGGCCAGGAGGGCCTCCGTGATCTCGTGCTCGGTGACCGTGTCGAGGCTGGAGAGGGCGTCGTCGAGGATCAGCAGGCGGCCGCCGTGAGCGAAGGCGCGAGCGAGGCCGAGGCGCTGGGACTCGCCGCCGGAGCGCGGCGCGTCGGCGCAACGGGTGGCGTAGCCGTCGGGCAGGCGACGGACGAAGCCGTCGGCGCGGGCCGTGCGCGCGGCCGCCCGGATCCGGGCGGGGGAGGGCGCGGTGAGCCCGAACGCGATCGTGTCCTCGATCGTCGTCCCGAGCAGGACGGGGCGTTCGAAGGCGTAGGAGACCGAGCGGCGCAGCTCGGTGTGGGTCAGGGCGGACAGCGGCACCCCGTCGAGGAGGACCTCGCCCGTGTCCGGGTCGGCGAGCCGGCCGGCCAGTTCGGCCAGCACGGACTTGCCCGTGCCGGAGCGGCCGACCACGGCGAGGGTGGTGCCGCCGGGGACGACCAGGTCGACGTCGGCCAGGACCGTGCGACCGCCCCGCCGGGCCGTCACACCGCGCAGTTCCAGCCGCCCGTACCCGGGCGGCAGCTCCCGCGCGCCGTACCCGGGCGCCGGTTCGGCCAGCACCTCGGCGAGCCGCCCGGTCGCCGCGCGGGCCCGGGAGAGCGCGGCGAGGTGTCCGACCAGCACGCCGACTCCCGTGGCGAGGACGGCGTACCGGGACGCGGCCAGCAGCTCGCCCACCGACAGGCGGTGCCGGGCGAGCAGCAGTCCGGCCACCGCGACCACGCCCAGGTTCAGCAGCGGCGCCACGGTGACCGCCTGCGCGGCCGCCCGCCCCTGCACCCGCCACATGCGGTGCCCGGCGCGGGACAGCTCGGGCAGCGGCGCGAGGATCCGGGCCGTCTCCCGCTCCTCGGCGCCCGCTGCCCGGATGGTGCGGAAGCCGCCGACCGCCTCCGCGAGCGCGGCCGCCATCCGCCCCTGCACCCGCTGGTAGTCGGCCACGCACGCCGACGTGTCCCGGGCGAAGGCGCGCAGCAGGAGCGCCAGCACCGGTGCGCCGGCGAGGAACACGGCCGCCAGCCACGGGTCGATGAGGCCGAGCGCGACCACGCCCCCGACCGGCCCGGCGAGCGCCGCGGCCAGTGCGGCCTGCGCGCCCGGCGCCGTCCCGGCCTGCGCGGCGCTGCCGACCAGCCGCGCCACCAGCTCCCCGGCGCCGAACCGGGCATCCGCGCCCGGTCCCAGGGCCAGCACATGCCCGGTGATCCGGCGGCGCAGCCACGCGGTGGACCGCGCGTCGACCGTGCCGGCGAGCACGGCCGCGCACCCGTCCAGCACGGCGAGCAGCAGCACCAGGCCCGCGCAGCAGGCCACCCAGCGGGCTGCCGGAGCGTGCGCGAGCAGGAGGTCGAGGGTCCGGCCGAGCGCGGCGGGCAGCAGCAGTCCGGCGGTCGTGGCGGCCGTACTCACGGCGCACAGGGCGGCACAGCGGGCGCCGGCGTACCGGAGTGCGGCACGCGGCAGCCGATCGGGGACGTCGGGACGAGTCGTCATCGGGTACGGCCTCGCGTCGGAACGGACGGGAAGGCTCCGGGCAGCCTCCTCCCGGACGGGGAAGGAGGCTGCCCGGAGCCGTGGGCTCGCCGGCCCGGTCAGAGACAGAGCAGAACGCTCGCCGCCGAGACGCAGGAGAGCAGGCTCACCGTGCTCGCGCCGGTGTGGGACAGCTCGTCGGACTCGAGGGTCTGCAGGTCGAGAAGTGCCATGGAAGTGTCCTTTCGATTCATTGGGGACGGGTTGTGTCACGACTCCGTCAGGTCGCGGAGCCGCGTGTGGGGGCCGCCGGTGGCGGCGGAAGGAACGGCAGGTGCGCGGTGGGCTCGGCGTCGCGGGCCGCCGCGAGCGCGAGCAGGCAGCCCGCCGTGCCGGTGGCGAGGTCCATGGAGAGCCGCATCATCTGGTGCCCGGGGAAGGCGAGTTGGCCCTGGTAGGCCATCGCGAACCAGCCGAGCCCCGCGATCTGCTGCTCCAGACGCTCCCGGCCGGCGCCCGGCGCGGTGCTGCGCGCGAGGTGCAGCACCATTCCGGCGCGGCCCTGGAAGAGACCGGGCTGCGCGTAGAAGCGGGAGGTGGCGGCGGCGAGGATGCCGGCCCGGGCCTGCTCGAACTCCCCGGTGGCGGCGGCCGCGTGGGCGAGCCGAGCCGACTTCCGACTGTCCTGATTCCGGCTGTCCCGCACGGCCTCGCCCGCCTGGGCCAGGTAGTCGTCGAGGACCAGCCCGATGCCCACGCTCCCGTCGCCGAGATAGGGCAGCGTCCGCCGTCCCTCGTCCACCTCCAGGCCGCCGCCTGCCTCCTGCACCACGCAGCAGGCCAGGTCGCGCCGGAGCGCCTCGGCCGCCGCCGCAAGGAACCGCGGCTCACCGGTCTCCTCGTACCGCCGGAGCAGGAACAGCGCGGGCCCGCTCGCGCCCCGCAGCAGCCCGGCCCGCCGCCGGGGCGGGTCCGCGACCGGTTCGGCGAGGCGTCGTACGAGAATCTCGGCGGCCTCCACGGCGCGTTCGCCCAGCTCGGACTCGCCGGTCGTGGCCGCCAGACGGCCGAGGACCAGACCGAGTCCCGCGAGGCCGCCGTGCAGGTCGGAGGAGAGGCTGCGCCAGTTCTCCCGCAGGACGCCGTCGAGCAGGTCCAGCGCCCGCTGCCGGTGGCCGAGCCGGTCGAGGACCAGGGCCACGCCCGCGAGACCGTCGTACAGGCCGAGCGGGGTGCCGGGCGGGGGCGGAGCGGTGTGGTCCAGCAGCCAGCGCTCGCCCTCGTCGTACCGGCCGGCGCCGGAGGTGTCCAGCGCGTACAGCACTCCGGCCGCGCCGTGCGCGAGCCCGAGGCCGCCGCCGTCGGCGAACTGGGCGATGTCGCCGGGGAAGAGCCGGTCGTCGCGCTCCGGGGTCGCGGAGGCGAGGATCGCCTTGACCATCGAGTCCCGGCTGTAGGGCCAGTCGCCGGGCACCACCGGAGGAGCGGACGCGCTGCGGGACCTCCCGCCCGCCGCATCCCGGGTGATCTCGGCGACCGCCTCGTCCAGGAAGGCGCGCGGCACGTCCGTGAACTGCTCCGCGATCACGTCCGCGAGATGGGCCGCCTTCCCGCGGTCCACCACGAACAGCGTGGTCACGGGCAGGAACAGGGCCAGCCGCAGACAGGCCAGCGCGTACCGGTCGACGTCCTTGCCCCGGCGGTCCGGCGGGGCGAAGAAGCCGGGGTGGGCCACGATCTGTCGGCCGTTCGCCTCGGCCGGGGCGGCCGCCTCGAAGTCGATGAGGTACACCGTCTCCTCGTCCGGGCCGACCATGACGTTGAAGACGTGCAGGTCGTTGAAGACCAGCCCGCGCGCGTGGACCGCCTCGACCGCCTGCTCCACCTTCCGGTGGATGCGCAGGGCCCACGCCGTGTACGCGGCGACCTTCACGGGATCCGGATCGGGCGTGAGCAGCGGATGCCGTTCCGCGAAGAACGAGTTGAGAGGGCGGCCCTCCAGGAAGTCCATCACCAGGAACCGGTGGTCGCCCAGCGTGAACCAGTCCCGTACCTCGGGGACCACACCCGTCCCGGCGGCCCGCTTCAGCGCGGCCTTCTCCCGCTCCAGCCGGGCCACCGCGTCCGCCCCGTCGGAGGCAAGCCCCGCGTGCGGCCGCCCCTCCTTCAGCACCACCCGGCGCCCGTCCCGGGTGTCCGTTCCGAAGTACACGCCGCCGCCGTTGGAGAAGTGCAGCGCCTTCTCGATGCGGTACGGCAGCTCGCCCACCGTCGTGGTGTTGCGCGCCTCCAGGTGCGGCCGCAGGAACTCCGGCAGGGTCACCCACTCGGGCACCTGGAAGGACGGCGCCCGCCGGTCCGGGACCAGCCGGCCCTCGCCGTCGGCCACCGCCAGGACCAGCGAGCCGCGCTCGTCGACGACGTACCGGCGGGCGAAGGCGCCGTAGCGGACGTAGAGCGGACCGTCGTGCCAGCGCAGATCGGTCAGGATGTACGGCCCCGCGCAGCCCTCCAGCAGCGCGCCCAGCTCGCGCAGCACCCGGTGCAGCTGCTCCTCGTCGGCGGGGTAGACGGTGACGAATTTGCCGCTGGTGTCGCGGCCCGCGTACTTGGCGTTGCGCAGGTGGAGCAGATGCGGCGACGGCACGAACTTGAACGGGATGCGGCGCGGCACGCAGTAGTCCCACACGATCCGGGCGATGCGTTCCGCGTGCGCCGCGGTCGCCGACGAGTGGATCTTCCAGCCCTGGGCCGGCGACGGGAGCGGCGCGCCGTCCTCGCCGAGCGGGGTCAGTGTCAGCCAGTCGCCGGTACGCGCCGCGTGCCAGCCGTCCGGGACCGTGCGGCGCGCCGTGGTGAACAGCGGCGCCGGCTCGCTCCCGTCCGCCGACAGCCGGTCCGGCGTGTCGTAGAAGTGCCTGTCGGCGAGCGCGTACACCTCGTACCGCTTGTCCATGAGCCTCCTGCCCCCTCCTCCGGTGACCCGGTAGACACTCGCAGCAGGCGAACGGTCGCGGACAGTAACGACTGTCACGAGAGCACCATGCGGAACGCACGGGTAAAGATGTGTTCGGCGGCTTTCGAGCGGACCGGGCGCGTGCACGGCGCGCCAAGCGGTTCACAGGGGCTGCGCACGCGGCTCGTACGCGCTGTAATGGCCAAGTGGCCAGTGAGGGTGCTGCGGTGCGCAGAACGAGAGCCGAGCGTGCCGAAACCGCCCTTGAAACACTCCTCGCCGCGCCCGCTTCTCCCGACCGGCTGCGCCGGGTCCTCGAACAGGCACTCGTGTTCGCCGGGGCGGCGTTCGTGGGGGTCTATGTGCCCGGCGCCGACCCTTCGGTCCTGTGCCTGACCGAGTCGGCCGGTCTGCCGCGCACGCTGTACGGCCTGCGCGACGGCTATCCGGCAGCGGGCGGCTCCCCGCTCGCCGAGGTCCACCGCACCCGGCGCCCCGGATGGCTCGGCCCGGACGAGCTGGCCGACTTCCCCGAGGCACGCCGGACCCCGTCGGCGGACTTCTCCCTGGCCGTCCTGCCGCTCGGCCCGGCCGGCAGCGGCTGTCTGCTCGCCGTCAGCGAGCACCCCGGCGGCTTCGGCACCGACGACCGTGCCTGCCTGGAGCTGATCGCCCGAGCCGTCGCCGCGCCCGCACCGGCCGGTGACGCCACCGACACCGGCGAACCGTCCGCCGACGCGTTCAGCCTGGCCATGGACACCGGCCGGGTCGAGGTGGGCGAGGACATCCTGCGACTCTTCGGGATCGGGCGGGAGGAGTTCGACGGCAAGGTGGAGACGCTGCTCGGCCTCACCGTCCCCGAAGACCTGCCCGCCCTGATGTCGGTGGTCGAGGCCGACCACATGACCATCGGCGACCGTGAGCTGGAGTTCCGCGTTCTGCAGCCCTCCGGCCCGCCCAAGTGGCTGCGGCTGAGCGGCCGGCTCGTGCCCGGCGGCGAGGGCCGCCCGGCCCGGCTCGTCGGCACCGTCGCGGACGCCTCCACCCTGCGCTCCGACGTCACCGACGTGGCCCGCGTGCAGCGCCTGGCCGCCGCCCTCGCCATGGCCGGAACCGTCAAGGACGTCGGCCAGGCCGTCGTCGCCGCCCTGCGCAAACCCCTCAAGGCCGACCGCATCGCCCTGGCCGAACTGGAGAACGACCGCCTCGTCGTCACCGTCCTCGACCCGCCCGAACCCGAGGCCTGGCCCGAGCTGTGGCGCACCGAATGGCGCACCGAATGGCCGGACGCGCCGGTGCGCGCCATGCCGACCCTCGCCGCCGCCCTGCGCGAGGGCCGCATCCGCATCTGGCCCGCCGGCTCCCCGCTGGAGCCCGCTCTCGCCGATGTCGGCCCCGGCGGCCTCGCCGTGCTGCCGCTGCCCGCGGGCGGGCGCATGGCCGGCGCCTGCCTGATCGGCTGGGACCGCCCGCACGAGTTCGGCCCCGACGAGCGCGCCCTGCTCACCGCCTGCGCGGGCCTCGCCGGGCAGGCCCTGCTGCGTGCCCACGCCTTCGACGCCGAGCACGAACTCGTCGGCATGCTCCAGCGCACCCTGCTGCCCCGCCGCCTGCCCCGGCTGCCCGGCGGGGTCGCCGTGGCCCGGTACCTGCCCACCACCGAAGGGCTCGAGGTCGGCGGCGACTGGTACGACGTGATCCCGCTCGCCGACAACCACGTGGCCCTGGTCATCGGCGACGTCCAGGGCCACAACGCCGGCGCCGCCACCCTGATGGGCCAGATGCGCACCGCCCTGCGCGCGTACGCCGCCGAGGGCCACGCCCCCGATGTGGTCGTCACCCACGCCAACTGGCTGCTGCTGGACATGGAGACCGACCTCTTCGCCACCTGCTGCTACGTCGACGTCGACATGGAGGAGGGCACCGCCTGGTGCGTACGGGCCGGTCATCCGCCACCGGTGCTGCGTCACCCGGACGGCTCCACCGAGATCGTCCAGGCCGAGGGGGGCCCGCCGCTCGGCGTGATCACCCAGGCCGAGTTCCCGATGACCCTGCTCCGGCTCCAGCCCGGCACGGTCCTCGCGCTCACCACCGACGGCCTGGTGGAGTCGCCCGACACCGACATCGACGTGGGGCTGGAGCGTCTCGCCCGCGCACTCGCCGCCGGCGACCCCGGACACCTCGGTCTGGTCGCCGACGCCCTGCTCACCGGCGCCCACCGCGGCGACGACGTCGCGCTGCTGCTGATGCGCTACGACGGCATGGCCGTACGCCCGCTGCGCGAGACCTGGACCGTGTGGCGGGTCCCCGAAGCCGTCCGGCACGCCCGCCGCTTCACCCGGCGCACCCTGCGCACCTGGGGTGTCTCACCCGACACCATGGACGCGGCGCTGCTGATCGTCTCCGAGCTGGTCACCAACGCGCTCGTGCACACCGGGGGCCAGGTCCGCCTCGACCTCAGTCTGGTCAACCACCGGCTGCGGCTCGCCGTCGCCGACGCCTCGCCACGCAGCCCGATCAAGCCCACCAGTATCGGCTGGGAGGCCACGGGGGGCCGCGGCATCCTGCTGGTGGAGGCGGTCTCGGCGGCCTGGGGAATCGTGCCGGTCAGCGGCGGCAAACTGGTGTGGGCGGACCTCGTGCCCGACGGCTGACCCGCCACTCGGGTAGCGGTCGCAGACGCTCCCGGCAGGTCGGAGGGGCCCGCACGCCCCCCGTGCCTAGGGTCGGTTGGCGTGGCACACACCTTCGAAGAGCTGGTGGAGAAGCAGCGCGCGGCCGACGCGGCGCAGCGCATGGTCGAGGAACTGCGCGACACCTACGGGCCGCCCGCCGAGCAGGGGATGACGGGCGCCCAGTCGGGCACCTACGAGACGGCCCTGCGCGCCTGGCGGGACCTAGCACGTGACGTGCAGACCGCGGTGAGCGACTACGCGAGGGAGACGGGCCGGCCGCGCGCCGAGGTGGAGACCGAGGTGGAACGGGCGGCGGCGCAGGAGAACACGTGAGCCGAGCCGGCCGCCGCGCCGAGCGGCTCGCGGACGCGGCGGACGCCCGGCTGCCCGTCCTGGAGGGCGGGGCGCTGCTGCGCAAGGCGTTCCCCGAACACTGGTCCTTCCTGCTCGGCGAACTCGCCCTCTACAGCCTCCTCGTGCTGATCCTGACCGGGGTGTGGCTGACGTTCTTCTTCCAGCCGGAGATGCGCGAGGTCGTCTACGCCGGCTCCTACGTGCCCCTGCGCGGCGTGCTCATGTCGGCTGCCTTCGACTCCACCCTGCGCATCAGCTTCGACGTGCGCGGCGGCCTGCTGATGCGGCAGGCCCACCACTGGGCCGCGCTCGTGTTCGTCGCCGCGATCGGCCTGCACATGCTGCGGATCTTCTTCACCGGTGCCTTCCGCCGGCCCCGCGAGCTGAACTGGGCGATCGGCCTCACCCTGTTCGTCCTCGCGCTCGCCGAAGGCTTCGCCGGCTACTCGCTCCCCGACGACCTGCTCTCCGGCACCGGCCTGCGCATCGCCCAGGGCATCATGCTGTCCCTGCCGGTGGTGGGGACGTACGTGGCCTTCTTCGTCTTCGGCGGCCAGTACCCGGGCCACGACATCATCACCCGGCTCTACCCCGTGCACATCCTGCTGCTGCCCGGCGCCCTCATCGCCCTGGTGACGGTGCATCTGATCCTCGTCTTCCACCTCAAGCACACCCAGTGGCGCGGCCCCGGCCGCACCCCCCGCAACGCCCTCGGCAAGCCCCTCTTCCCGCACTTCACCGCCCTCTCGGCGGGCCTGTCGATGACCGTCTCCGGCGTGCTCGTGCTGCTGTCCGGCCTCGCCCAGATCAACCCGATCTGGAACTACGGCCCCTACCGCCCCGACGTGGTCTCCACCGGCTCCCAGCCCGACTGGTACGTCGGCTTCCTGGAAGGCGCGCTGCGGCTGGTGCCGCCGTGGGAGACCGACATCGCCGGACACACCCTCATGTGGAACGTGCTGCTCCCGGCGGTCGTCCTGCCCGGCCTGCTGTTCGCCGTTTTGTACGCCTACCCGTTCGTCGAGCAGCGCCTGACGGGGGAGTGGCACCGCGAGCAGCACCTGTGCGACCGGCCGCGCGAGCGTCCCGTCCGCACCGGCCTCGGGGTGGCCGGCACCGTCTTCTACGCCGTGCTGCTGCTGGCCGGCGGCAACGACATCATCGCCCAGACCTTCCGTATCTCCGTCAATGCCCTGACCTGGGTACTGCGCGTCGCCCTCGTGGTGGCGCCGGTCCTTGCCTTCCTGCTGACCCGGTGGCTGTGCCGGGCGCTGACGGCGGCCGAGTGCGAGCGCCTGGCCGAAGGCGTGCCGACCGGCGAGATCCGCCAGAGCGTGGCCGGCGGCTACGGCAGCGACCACGAGCCCGTCGAGGCGTTCCGGCCCGGCGCGCCGCGCAGGCCGCTCACCGGTGCGCGTACTGGAACACCATCCCGAACACCCCGCGGGCCAGAACACCCACGCCGATGAGGAACAGCCACAGCCCGTAGACCACACCGGTCGCCGTCACCGCGAACCCGAGTGCGGTGACGACCGGCCACAGGCTCTCGTCCGGGAAGAACGCCACCGGCCCCGCCCCGTCCGCCACTTCCGCGTCCGTACGGTCCTGGGCGCGTGCGCCCCTGCGCCGGTACTGGATCAGACAGAAGAACGCGACCAGCGCCGCCATCGCGAACGCGACGACCAGCGCGGTCGTGCCCGTCTCGTCCCCCGACCACACCCCGTACAGGGCGGCGGTCCCGCCGAAGAACACGGCCACCCCGCCGAACAGCATCGCCTCGGCCTTCATCGCAGTCCCCTCCGCTCGGTGTCCTCGGCCATCCGCACGACCTCCGGATGGTGCAGGTCGAAGGCCGGCGACTCCGACCGCACCCGGGGCAGCGCCAGAAAGTTGTGCCGCGGCGGCGGACAGGACGTCGCCCACTCCAGGCCCCGGCCCCACCCCCACGGATCGTCCTGGGTGACCTGCGGCGCCGTGGTGGCGGTGCGCCAGACGTTGTAGAGGAACGGCAGCGTGGAGACGCCGAGCAGGAACGCCCCCGCCGAGGACAGCGTGTTGAGCAGCGTGAAGCCGTCCGACGGCAGGTAGTCCGCGTACCGGCGGGGCATCCCCTCCTCGCCGAGCCAGTGCTGCACCAGGAAGGTCAGCTGGAACGCCGGGAACAGCAGCCAGAAGTGCACCTTGCCGAGCCGCTCGTCCAGCATCTTCCCGGTGATCTTCGGCCACCAGAAGTAGAACCCGGCGAACATCGCGAACACCACCGTGCCGAACAGCACGTAGTGCAGATGGGCCACGATGAAATACGAGTCGGTCAGATGGAAGTCCAGCGGCGGCGAGGCGATCAGCACCCCGCTCAACCCGCCCAGCAGGAAGGACACCAGGAAGCCCAGCGACCACAGCATCGGCGTCTCGAACGAGACGGACCCGTGGACCATCGTCCCGATCCACGCGAAGAACTTGATGCCCGTGGGCACCGCGATCAGGAACGACATCACCGAGAAGAACGGCAGCAGCACCGCGCCCGTCGCGAACATGTGGTGGGCCCACACCACCGCCGACAGCATGGTGATCGCGATCGTCGCCCCGATCATCGGCAGATAGCCGAACAGCGGCTTGCGGGAGAACACCGGCAGGATCTCCGAGACGATCCCGAAGAACGGCAGCGCCACGATGTACACCTCGGGATGCCCGAAGAACCAGAACAGGTGCTGCCACAGCAGCGCGCCCCCGTTCGCCGCGTCGAAGACGTGCGCCTCGAACTTCCGGTCCGCCTCCAGCGCCAGCAGTGCCGCCGTCAGGACCGGGAACGCGGGCAGCACCAGGATCGAGGTGAACAGCACGTTCCAGGTGAAGATCGGCATCCGGAACATCGTCATGCCCGGCGCGCGCAGACACAGGATCGTCACGATGAAGTTGACCGCGCCGAGCGTCGTGGACACACCGGCGACCACCAGCCCCATCACCCACAGGTCGCCGCCCGCGCCGGGGGTGAAGTAGGCGCTGTTCAGCGGGGCGTACGCGAACCAGCCGAAGGCGGCCGCACCACCCGGCACCAGGAACCCGGACACCACCATCAACCCGCCGAACAGGTACATCCAGTAGGACAGCGCGTTCAGCCGCGGGAAGGCCACGTCCGGAGCGCCGATCTGCAGCGGCATCACCGCGTTCGCGAATCCGGCGAACATCGGCGTCGCGAACAGCAGCATCATGATCGTGCCGTGGATCGTGAAGAACTGGTTGTACCCCTGCTCGCTCAGGAACTGCAGTCCCGGACGGGCCAGTTCGGCGCGCATACCCAGCGCGAGCAGCCCGGCCAGCAGGAAGAAGCAGAACGCCGTGACCATGTAGAGCCGGCCGATCACCTTGTGGTCGGTCGTGGAGACCCAGCGCAGCAGGGTCCGGCCGGGCCGCGGTGCGGGGGCCGTGTACCGCACGACGATCTCTCGGGTGTCCGGCATGTCGGGTAGTTCCGTCATCGCCGGTGACGCTACTCCCCGTACCGCGAAGGCCCGCCCGCGCCACGCCCTGTGCAGGTCCGATCCGGACGAGCGCCGTTAGGGTGGGGCCGACGAAGGCCACGGTCTCGTCCTCGGAGCCGACAACAAGGTGCAGATCCCGTTCATGAACGTCCTCGTCACCGGCGCCGCCGGGTTCATCGGCTCCGCGTACGTGCGCACGCTCCTCGCCGACGACTCGCCCGACGCACCCCGCGTCACCGTGCTCGACAAACTCACCTACGCCGGCACGCTCGCCAACCTCCCCGTGGGCCGTCCCCGCCTCGACTTCGTGCACGGCGACATATGCGACGCCGCTCTGGTCGACAAGCTCATGGCGGACGCCGACCAGGTGGTGCACTTCGCCGCCGAGTCGCACGTCGACCGGTCGATCGAGGGGGCGGGTGAGTTCGTCCTGACCAACGTGGTGGGCACGCAGACCCTGCTGGACGCGGCGCTGCGGCACGGCGTCGGCCCGTTCGTGCACATCTCCACCGACGAGGTCTACGGCTCCATCGAGCACGGCTCCTGGCCCGAGGGTCACCCCCTCGCGCCGAACTCCCCCTACTCCGCCTCCAAGGCCTCCTCCGACCTGCTCGCTCTGGCTTGTCACCGCACCCACGGCCTGGACGTCCGGGTCACCCGCTGCTCCAACAACTACGGCCCGCGCCAGTTCCCCGAGAAGGTCATCCCGCTCTTCGTCACCCGCCTCCTCGACGGCCTGCAGGTCCCGCTCTACGGCGACGGGCGCAACGTCCGCGACTGGCTGCACGTCGAGGACCACTGCCGGGGCATCGACCTCGTGCGCACCCAGGGCCGACCCGGCGAGGTCTACCACCTCGGCGGCGGCACCGAGTTGACCAACAGGGAACTGACCGGACTGCTCCTCGAAGCGTGCGGCGCCGGCTGGGACCGGGTGGAGCACGTCCCCGACCGCAAGGGCCACGACCTGCGCTACTCCGTCGACTGGAGCAAGGCCCACGACGAACTCGGCTACCGCCCGCGCCGCGACTTCACCACCGGGCTCGCCGAGACGGTCGCCTGGTACCGCGACAACCGCGCCTGGTGGGAGCCGCTGAAGCGGCAGAGCGCGGGTCGTCTCCCCGTAGGGTGACCCGGCCCGTTGTGCGGGTGAACACGCGCCCGCACAACGGCCCGGACCGGCCGGTCAGGCGTGCGTCTTGGCCAGCAGTTCCAGGATCTCCGCCGTCGTACCGCTCTCACCGAGCCGCGGGAAGATCCGCTCGACGCTGCCCGCGTGCGCCTCGGGGGCGCCGTCGGCCATGGCGTCCGTGGCGAGCGTGACGTGGTAGCCGTGGGCGTAGGCGTCGCGCGCGGTGGACTCGACGCCGATGCTGGTGGCGACGCCGGTCAGCACGATCTGGGTGATGCCGCGGCGGCGCAGCTGGACGTCCAGGTCGGTGCCGTGGAAGGCGCTCCAGTTGTGCTTGGTGACACGGATGTCGCCGGGGTGGCCGGACAGTTCGTCCACGATGACGTCCCAGCCCTCCGGGAAGGAGAGACCGCGCACCTGCTGCTCGGTCCGGCCGGGGACGGCGTCCGCCCAGTCGGGTGCGAAGGAGACCCGGACCAGGACCACGGAAAGGTTCCGGGCACGGAAGGCGTCGGCGAGCTGTGCCGTGCGGGCGACGACGTCGGAGGCGGTGTGCGGCTGGGTGGGCATGCCCACGATGCCCTGCTGGAGGTCGATCGCGACGAGCGCGGTACGGGGGTCGAGGGTGGTGACGGACATGGGGGGATCAGGCCTTTCGGGAGGTGAGTCGGCCGAGAGAACGGTCGGGGTGGGTCATCGGCGCGATCAGCCGGCGGTCGAACCCGGCGGGGGAGGGGCGGGCGGTCCGCCCGGTGCGCGCCGTGGGCCTCGATGTCACGGCCGCGAGAGCCGTTCCAGCAGCTCCAGCGCCTTCAGCACCGTCTGCCGCTCCTCCTCGGTGTAGCGGTCCTCGAAGGCGCGGGCCAGCCACTCCTCGCGCAGTTGCTTGTTGCCCTCGACATGGGCCCGGCCGGTCTCGGTGAGGGTGACCAGCTGGCGGCGGCCGTCGTCGGGGTCGGGGGCACGCCGGATCAGGCCGTGCTGCTCCAGGGCGGCCAGCGTGGTCGCCATCGACTGCGGACGCACACCCTCCGCGGTGGCCAGGGCGCTGGCTGTGGCGGCGCCGTGCTTGCCGACCAGGGAGAGCGCCGACTCCTGCGACGGGGTCAGGTCGGAGTCCTGCGCGACCTCGCGGATACGACGCCGCAGCCGGCTGAACACCACGCGCAGGTCGCGCGCGGTGCGGGCGGCGGAGTCGGAGATGTGAGCCATGCCGTGACCCTAGAACCACCAGGAGAGACTGTCCAGCTGGAACTGTTCAGTTTTACCTGAAGATTATTGAGTGTGCCCCTTCGGAGATCCGGGTCGGCGTCCTTACTGGTCACGGAACCGCCAGGCAGTCGGCCCAGAGGGTGGCGAGACGCGCCGGGATCTGCGAGATGGCGGCGCAGCCATGCGGGTCGCGGGGCAGGCCGTCACCGGCGATGAGGGTCCAACTGCCGTTGCCGGAACGGGAGAAGTACTTCATCGCGGCGCCCTCGTCCTGGCCGGCCACCAACTCGGCGCTGGTGGCATCGGCGGTCGGCACGAACATGGCGGCCGCATAGGCGGTGCCGTCGCAGCTGCCGTAGTAGAAGGTGCCGGTACGGGGCCGTATGTGCACGAGCTGAGGCCGACTCTGGCGACCGTACGCGACGGTCACCTCGCTCTTGACCGCGGGCGACACGGTGAGCGACCGGCAGCCGGCGGCGGCCGTCGGGGACGCGGACGGTGAGGGACTCTTGGCGGCCCGCGGCGGGGCAACGGCTCTGCGGGGAGTTGCGGTGCCGGTCGCGGGAGTCGTGGCGGAGGTCGGGGAGGCCGTGGCGACGGACGGGGACGGCGCGGTGGCGGACGGGGAGGGGGACCGGCCGGCGTTGGCCGAACCGCTGGACCAGCAGCCGGTGAGCAGGGTGACGGCGGCGACGGAGAGGGCCGCCCCGGCGGTGGCGGTACGACGGGTGGCGCTGTGACGTCTCAAGGCGAACCTCACTGGTGGTGACTGCGCGCGGTGGCGGCATCCTTGGCCGAGAGTATGCACCGGGCTCCGAATGCTTGTTCCCCTAGGGGACGCCCCGGGGCCGCTTTCGGATCCGGGGCGTCGGTTCGGCTGCGCAGCAGCGAGGTCGGCCGATCGTGTCGGCGGGTCCGGAGAGGGCTGATCTTGGGATGGATCGCCTGGGACATCAACAAGGCCCAGGTCGCTGACCTGGGCCTTCACGCGGGAGCGGGTGACGAGAATCGGACTCGCGCTCTCAACTTGGGAAGCGACGGCGCTCGAGGGCCGGCGGCGCGATCAATAGGGGGAGGTCGCGTTGTTCTCGGCCCAGAGCTTCTCGGCGTCGGAGCCTCCGGAGGGCGGTACGAGCCCGTTGATCATCCAGAGGTCCTCGCTGGTCTCGTCGACGCTGAATTCCCAGTGCAGCCCTGCTTTCCCTTCGAGGTAGGGGTCCAGGATGCCCTTGACCCACTGGGCGGTCCGGCGCCGGCTCTCCTGGTCGGGGTTGTGGCGGGCGATGTGGTCGATGGTGATGCGCACCCCGGCCGGGGTGGGCTCCCCGCCGACGTACAGGTCCTCGGGCCGGGTCTCGTGGAACAGCGCGACCACGTAGAACCGGGGCAGCCCGATCTTTTCGTAGTGGTCGGTGATGCGGGAGGCGAGGCGGCGCTTTTCCTCGTCGGTGAAGATTCCGGGCGTGTGGTGAATGGTCCACAGGGGCATGACGGCTCGGTACTCCTTGATCGAGTGTCGGTGGGATGTCAGCGGGCGGCCGGGAAGGTCAGGCGCTCCACGGGGCCGGACAGCGCCGCCTTGGCGGCGACGGTGACGTCGTCGGTGAGCACCTCCGTGGCCCCGGCCTCCAGGCCGTCCGCGATCCGCGCGGCCACCTCGGCCGGCGTCGCCTTCGGCAGATCCATGGCGGAGACCATCTCGGTGTCGATGAACCCTGCGTGTACGCCGACGACCTGGGTGTTCTGGCTCGCCAGTTCGAGTCTGAGCGAGTTCGTGACGGACCACGCCGCAGCCTTGGACGCCCCGTAGGCGCCGCTGCCGGCCAGCCAGGACAGCACGGAGTGCATGTTCACCAGTGCGCCCCCGCCGTTTGCGGCCAGGATCGGCGCGAATGCCCGGGCTACCCGCAGCAGCCCGAAGACGTTGACGTCGAACGTCCTGGTGGCGTCCTCGAAGTCACCCGTCAGCAGCGGAGCCGGCAGCAGGACCCCGGCGTTGTTGAACACGATGTCGACGTCGGTGGCGACCTCCGCAAGAGCGGAGACCGAGGCTGCCGAGCGGACCTCGAGCTCAGCGGTGACCACCTCTGGCCGGTCGTCGGTGTACGTCGAGCGTGCGGTCGAGTACACCTTCCGCGCCCCACGTGCCAGCAGCTCATCCACCAGCGCCCCGCCGAGTCCCCGGCGGCCCCCGGTCACCATGACCACTCTCTCTGCTACTGCAACCATGGCATCCTCCATCTGGATAACGTGCTCGTTAGCTAGATCGAAGCATGCCCTGCTGGATAACGCAAGCGTTAGTTATCATGGTGCGATGGCGATGAATTTCGAGGAACGGCTGCGCGACCGGGATCCGTGGACGATCGGCGACGAATGCTCGGCGGGGCGGGTGCTGGACCTGCTCAGCACCAGGACGGCGTTCCTGGTGGTCCGCGAGTGCTTCTACGGCACCACCAGGTTCGACGACTTCGTGGCGCGGATAGGGGCCTCGGCACCCGCGGTGTCACGGGCACTCGCACAGCTGAAGGCCGCGCAGATCGTCGCGCCCGTTCCCTACCGGAAGCAGGGCAGCCGGGCCCGCGACGAGTACCGGCTGACCAAGGCCGGCGAGGACCTGCTACCGGTGCTCCTGTCGCTGATCCAATGGGGCGACACGTACCTGCAGGAAGGCCGCCCGCCTCTGTCGTTCGTCGATGCCGACACCGGCCGTCCGATACGGGTCCGCGTCACCGCCGACCCGGCGCCGCAGACGATGTCCGACGACATCGAGATCCGGCTGAACCCCGACTGCCGGCCACCACTGGCGGCCGCGGTCGGCCGAACCGGGGAGAGCGACGATGCCGAGAGCCGTTGCTCTACCGATCAAGGTGAGCACGGGTTCGAGTGACGCTTCTCGGTGGATGACCTGACCCGCAATCAGGTCTCGGGGTGCGGTCAGGGTCTGCTCAGGGATCTTCCCTGATGAGCTGGGCTGTCGGGTCGGAAGAGACTCGTGGACGGGCCGTTCGACCGTCGGCCCGACCGCCAGCACATCGGAGAGCCTTACTGTGAACTGCTCTGCCATCCGTTCCCGTTGGTCCACCGTGGCCGCGTCCGGCGCCGTGCTGGTTGCCCTGGCCGCGGGCATGGCCGCTCCCGCCTCTGCCGCCACCCCGGCTCCAGCGCCCGCCCCCGTGTCCGGCACGCCGCTGCCCGGGCTCGACCCGGCCAAGCTCCAGGCGGCCATCGGTGGCCTGCCGAACGCGGACGTCACCGGCGCGCTGCTGCGGATCACCGGTCACGCGGGCCACTGGTCGGGCACCTCGGGGGTGGGCGACCTGGAGACCGGTCAGGGCGTCCCGCCCAACGCGCACATCCGGATCGGCAGTATTTCCAAGGTCTTCACCGCCACCATCGTCCTCCAGCTCGCCGCCGAGCACCGGATCGACCTGGACAGGCCGGTCCAGCAGTACCTGCCGGGGGTCCTGCCCGCCGACCTGCCGCCGGTAAAGGTCGGTCAGCTGCTCAACCACACGAGCGGTCTGCCGCACGGCGCCGACAATCCGGATTTCGGCGACGGCAGCCCCGAATGGTTCGCCGCCAACCGCCTCAAGAGCTTCACCCCGCAGCAGGTGATCGACCTGATGGCAGGCCAGCCGATGCAGTTCGCGCCGGGCACCGCGCAGCAGTACAACGGGTTGAACTACTACGTCGCCGGCCTGCTGGTCGAGAAGATCACCGGGCGCACCTTCGCCCACGAGGTGCGATCCCGCATCACCCGGCCCATCGGGCTGCACGACACCTACGTCCCCGACGCCGACGACCCGCGCCTGCCCGGCCCGCACTCCCACGGCTACCTGACGGTCACGTCCTCGGACGGCACCACGCACCCGGTGGATGTCACCGAACAGAGCCCCTGGCCCTGGGCCGAGGGCGGCATGATCTCCACTCCCGCTGACCTCGACCGTTTCATGACCGCTCTCTTCCGCGGCCGTTTCCTCCCGCAGGCCCAGCAGGCCGAGCTCTTCGCCGTCCCCGACGTCCCCAGCTTCCACAGCAGCCAGTGCCGCACCCAGGCCGACGCCGGCCGTGCCTGCATGACCATGGGCATCATGAGGGTGAAGGCCTCCAACGGCGTCGAAGTCTGGGGCAAGACCGGCTCCCGCCCCGGCTACACCAGCGGTGTGTTCGCCACCCGCGACCTCTCCCGCAAGATCGTCTACTCCGTCAACCCGACCAACCTTGACGGCACCGAGATGCGCTACGTCCAGCAGATAGCCGCCGCCTCCTTCGGCACCGTGGTCCCGGCCACGAACTGACCTCATTCAGGGAGAGGCCAACGCGCGCCGTGCCTCCCTCGTGGCCCTGCTGGTCTCGATACGGGTGCCACTGTCGACCTCGCCGCCCTGCGCGACTTCGACATGCCGTTGTACGACGGCGACGTCGAAACCGCCGAGGGACTGCCGAGCGGCACCCTCGCGCTGCGTGACCGGCTCGAGCAGAGCGATGCCTTCGTTATCTCCGCGCCCGAGTACAACAGCTGGCCGACCCGGGGCGCCTCCAGGCGGTAGTGACGCACGGGGTGGGTTTCGATCAGCTTCCGGAGAAGGTGGGCACACCATCCCTGCCGCCGGCACCGCAGGTACCAGCGCCGACGGGCGATCGCGCAGACCAGCCGGACGATGCCGAGCCTGCGTCGTCCGGTTGGGCGATCAGCCGCTCATGCCGGGGCTGCTCGACGTTCCTGTCGCAAACGACCATGCGGCTGTCCGGGTGCTTTCCGGACCGCGCGCGAGAAGGAGACGCGCGATGGGTGGTATGTCGTTTCGCGCGACACGACCCCGGGATCCGTGAGGAGATCAGCTATGTACGCAGTGATTCGGCGGTACGAAGGGGTGACGGACCCTGCCCAGGCCGGAAGCCGGGTGGACGAGGGATTCGTTCCCCTCCTCCGCCAGGTCCCCGGGTTCGTGGCCTACTACTGGGTCGACGCCGGGGACGGAGTGATGGTCTCCACCAGCGTCTTCGAAGACCAGGCCGGGGCCGAGGAGTCGGTCAGGAGGGCGGCGGACTTCGTACGGGACAACCTCGCCTCACTGCTCCCCAACCCTCCGCAGGTCACCGCCGGCCAGGTTGCTGCTGCCGGCTAGCCACCGAGCGGCGCCGGATCCAAGCCGGCGACGCCAACTGGCAGGAACTGGTCGGGCATCGGGTGATCGCCAGGCTGGGACTGCGGGACACCTCCATGCCAGGGCTCGGCCCACACCTGCCCGACCCGCACGTGAACGCGTACCTGACCGGCGCAGACGGCAAGCGTCTCGACGTCACCGAGCACAGCTTCCAGCACACGGCGGACTCCGGTGTGGTGAGCACCTCCGCCGACCTGAACACTTTCTTCCGCGCCCTGGCCGGTGGGACGCTGCTGCCCGCCGAGCAGTGGCGCGAGATGCAGCAGACCGTCGAGCGGACTGACGACCCGGACGATGTGACGGAGATGCCCGAGGGCACCTATGGCCTCGGGCTGCGCAAGATCCCGCTTTCCTGCGGCGGTTTCCATTACACGCACGAGGGCGACGGGGCAGGCGTCAACTCCCGCCCCGCGGTGAGCGCGGACGGCAGGCGCGCGGTGACTGTATTCATCGTCACCACGACCGTGCCGCCGGACCTGGCCGCCCTCAACCGTGCGACGGGCGCCCTCGTCGACCACGCCCTGTGCGACAAGCCCGCCAAGCGATCGCCCATGAGCCAGGCGTATTGATCACGAGCGGTGTTGACACTGGCCGGGCTTGATCATGGCGAAGACCTCCGGTGTGGTGGAGCTGTCCGGGCCTGTCCGACGGGTCCGCGTGACTGCCTTACGTTCGTCGGTCTGTTCGGGGTGCGTCGTCATGAGTTGGGTGACGGCGTGCGTCGACGGGCGAGGACGAAGGCGAGGAGTGCGGTCAGCCCCAGGGCTCCTCCGCCGGCGGCGACGGCCCATGGCGTCGGACCGGAGCCGGCGGCTGCGCCGGCTGCCTCGAAGGTGATGGGAGCGGTGCTGTTCCTCGGGTTGGCGTCGTCCCGCAGCCGTTCCGGCGGGGCATCGACACGGATCCTGCCGCCGGTGAGCTTGGACGTGTCGTCGATCCGCAGCGTGAAGGGATAGGCCATGTGGAACCCGTCCCGGAGCATGGGAACGTCGAAGCCGTTGGTGTACAGGCCGTACTCGCACAGGAAAGGCGCTTCCTTCTTGCCGTCGATGCGCCCGCAGTTCTCCGGTGAGCTCAACACGGTCACGCCGTCGGGAAGCCGCACCTCGACTCTGGCGAACGGGACGCTGTTCTCGGCGTCCAGTTGGGCCTGGACATCAGCACCGTGGAAATCCAGCGCCAGGTCGGCCGTGACCGTGTCGCCCTTCCTGCCCTTGACCGCGGCTCCCGTCACCTCGAGATCCCACTGCCCGGATCCGCGCGTCCCCGCCGCGCCCAGGAGCAGCGCCCCGCCCAGCACAGCAGCCGTCGCCGCATACACCGGACTCCGCCGGACTCGTCTGCTCATGTCTCCCTTTCGAACCTCTCCACGGCATGGCGAACACCGGGGACGCGCAGTCGAGCCCCAGGAGCTCGCTTGCGATCAGGAGGACACGCCGAGCGGGCCCAGGGTTGTACCCGGTTTTGCGCGGGACCTACGCCGCGCACAAGTGGGTCCGCCGCTGCGACGCCCTAGACCCCGGCGAGGGCTCATGAGGCACGGCGGTGGCTTCGGCCTCGTACAGGGAGCACCGCCTGATCGTGCTGCGCACGGTCGGCCCTGCCCGGGCGCCCGGTGCCGACCTCCTGCTGCCAGGCCGCCCAGAAATCCTGGACGGCGGATCCGCGCGGCGAGCGTGGCCGATCGGTCATGACGCTGTTCCGGCTCTATTTGGTGATCTTCCAGAGGGTCAGTGTGGTGACGTAGTCGGGCATGTCACTGGACAGGCCTTTCTTTGTGTCTGGCAGGACATCGGTGATCCGTAGCATCGCCAGGTTGTTGTCGCTGGTGACGGTGCACAGAACCGTGCCTTTGCCCAGGGCTTTCCCCTGGTTCAGGTCGTCGGCGGGAATCGAGGCCGGCAGCGTGTCGGTGTCCACGCCGGTGCTGCATGCCTCGGGTGTGGTGCCGGTGCTCCTGCCCATGGGGGTGAGGAAGCGCAGGTCGGCGTCGGCCCAGTCCTGGTAGGTGAGCTCCATGCCGTCGTCCTGGCCGATCTCACCGTCGGGGAAGAGTTTCGGCGCGTCCAGGTCCACGTGCGTGCCGGAGTTGTACGCCGGTGCGCGCAGGGTCAGGGGCTTGTCCTTGAAGACAAGCGTGTACGCGGCCGGTGAGGCTGAGGGTGCGGGTGAGGAGGTCGGGGTGGAGGTGTCGGTGTGATTGCTGTCCGCCCGGGTGTCGTCGGCGCGGCCCGTGCCGCCGTGAGGGCTCACGATCACCCAGGTCACGACCACGGCGAGGGTCACGGCGACCGCACCGGCGGCGGCGAGCAGCGCGGGGCGCGTGCGCTTGGCAGGCGCAGGAGAGGGGGTGGCCGTCGGCGACAGTGGATGAGCCGGGCCGGGCGGCGGGGTGCGGGGCGGCGGCGGGGCCGACACGGTCGGCTGCCCGGCCCAGTGCGCGTCGGCGCCTGGCTGGGTGGGCATGGCGGTAGGAGTCGGCGTGGGAATCCGCGGGGGCGTGGGCTCCAGGGGCCGCGCGGCAGCCTCCTCCCGGCGCGCGATCCGCTCCATGAGCGGTGCCGGCAGCCAGCCGTCGAACGCACGCAGCGGCCGCCCTGCTGCCTGCTCGCACAGCTCCGCGAGTTCGTCCGTCGTGATGCGGGCCGCCGGATCGGCGGTGAGGCAGCGTTCCAGCAGTGTCTGCAGCGGCGCCGGGTAGCCGCTCAGATCCGGCGGCGTCCGCTCGGTGTTGGCGATGCGTACGGCGAGGGAGGTCGCGCCGCCCTCGCCGTACGGATGCCGTCCGGTCGCCGCGACCGCCGCGATCAGGCCGAGTGAGAACACATCGGTGGCCGCGGTGACAGGCTCGCCCAGTACATGTTCGGGCGACATGTACTGCGGGGTGCCGATGACTCCGCCGCTGCGGGTGAGCTGCGTGGCGTCGGCCGCCTGTGCGATGCCGAAGTCGATGACGTACGGGCCGGTCGAACCGAGCAGGATGTTGGCGGGCTTCAGGTCGCGGTGGACGACCTCCGCCGCGTGGATGGAGCCGAGAGCCCGGGCCGTGCAGCCGACCAGCTGGAAGACGGCGGGCAGCGGCAGCGACCCGTACGCGGTGAGGGCGTCGGCGAGCGAGAGGCCGGGCACGAACGCGGAGGCGATCCAGGGAAGCGTGCCGGCGGTGTCGTGGTCGACGACCGGTACAAGGTGGTAGCCCTGCACCCGGCGGGCGGCCTGCACCTCCTGCTCGAAGCGGCGCCGGAAGTCCGGGTCCTGGCCGTACTCGCGGCGGATCACCTTGAACGCGACGGGCTGCCCGCCTCGTGTGTGCGAGAGGTACACGGTGCCCATACCGCCCTCGCCGAGCCGGGCCAGTAGCTGGTAGCCGGCTGTCTCCCGCGGATCGAGGGGGTCGAGCGGGGCCAGTATGTCGTCGATGCCGTTCGTCACGGCAGCCCAGCCTATGTCACGTGACGGCGCGTCAAAGCGTGGTGAGTGAAAGCCGTATGCTCCTGTGACCAGCCACCATCGGCGGCACGAGACCGTAGTCGCGGCAAGCAGCAGCCCGCCCGAGTAGCCGGCGAGCGTACGGCCCCCTGATCATGCGCGACCCCAAACCGGGCAGGACACCGGCCAAAGCCGTTCCGCCGCCCTTGGGAGTGCGCTCCCCTTTGCTGACACACTCAGGCACATGCGTATGGCCAAGATCGTCGGTGCCGTTCTCTCGGCGATGCTGGTCAGTGGGTGCAGCGGGAAGCCGCCGAACGTCGGGGTGGATGAGCCCTGGCCTGGTGAGCGGCCCGGCAAACTCGTCGGCGTATTCGAGAAGATTCCGATCAATGCAGCGCCGATCCAGTACCTGGATGTGCGGACAGCGCGCAGGCTCATGGCCGAGGACGACTCCGGGATGTACAAGGGCTGCCGGTACTACTACGTCGAAGATTTCTTCCGGTTCAAGCATCCGAGCAGCGACGACGACGGGATCGAGTTCAAGCCGACGCTGCAGGAGACGTACGGCTACGACGAGAAAAGCCTGGACACGGTTGTCGCGGCCAACTACGGCAGCAACTACCTCACCGGTCGCTTCGACGGGGCGGCCATCAGGGCTTCGGGCTCCCATGGGTTGGGGCTCGATCTGATCGGTGACGACGAGCTGTACTTCGGGCTGCGGCCGCCGTCGAAGGGCAAGACCCTCGCGGACGACCCCGAGTATGTGACCGTCGCCGACTGCCTCGGGGACGTCTACCAGGCAGCCTTCGACCTACCCCGCAAGGGGAACATCGTGTACTCCCTGACCGCAGTCGGCGGCCGGGTGGGTTCCGATGGGAAGCCCGAGTCGAAGCTGTGCTCCCTGACGCGCTCACACAAGGACGCGGACAAGTTGGTGAAGGTGCTGAGCGCTCTCACGGGGGACGGTGGACCGTATCGCGGTGCGCGGATCAGCGTCGGGGAGGGGGACACTCCCATGGTCACCATGACGTGGAAGAACACGGGGGATGCCGGGCTGCGGCCAGGGTATCTGCCTGTGGTGTCCGACGGCTCCCTAGGGCGACCGGCAGCAGCCCTCCACCCCTGATGCCGGGCCGCCACCGCTGGACCATCGAACGCACCACGTTGCCCCCCGGCAGGCGTGTAGGAGTCCCGGCCTTCGGGAACGCGAGCCCCGACCGGGGTACCAGGCGCGGGCCCGGCCCGGTGGAACGGCGAGCGCTCCGCTGGGGCTGCTGAGAACGACTTAGGCTGGTGGGGTGCGTCTCCTGTTGATGTCCGACACCCACCTCCCCAAGCGTGCCAAGCGGCTCCCGGACCAGCTGCTCGCCGAACTCCCGCACGCGGACGTCGTGTTCCACGCCGGCGATTGGGTCGACACCGCCACCCTCGACCTGTTGGAGAGCCGCAGCCGCCGGCTGATCGGCGTGTACGGCAACAACGACGGACCCGAGCTGCGCGCCCGGCTCCCCGAGGTGGCGTACGCCGAACTGGGCGGCCTGCGCTTCGGTGTGGTGCACGAGACCGGACCGGCACAGGGCCGCGAGGCCCGCTGCGCCGTCCGTTTCCCGGGCCTGGACGTGCTGGTCTTCGGGCACAGCCACATCCCGTGGGACACCGTCGCCCCGGGCGGGCTGCGGCTGCTCAACCCCGGCTCCCCGACCGACCGCCGGCGCCAGCCGTACTGCACCTACCTGACGGCGGCCCTCGCCGACGGCGCGCTCAGCGACGTCACCCTGCGGCAGCTGCCCCAGCGGTAGGGGGCCTGTGGCACGATGCGGCGATGATCTCCGACTACGGCATACCCGACGTCGTACCCGCGGGCAGCATGGCCGACCGCGGCCAGCCCGTCCTCGACCTGCCGGGCGGCCTGGAACTGCGGCCCTGGCGGACCGACGACGCCGACGCCGACGCGCTGCTCGCCGCCGGGCAGGACCCGGCGATCCAGCTGTGGAACCTGTTCTCCGTGGGCAGCCGCGACGAGGCCCGCGCCCGGATCGCGCGCATGCACGAGCGGTGGCGGGCCGAGACCGGTGCCGTGTGGGCGATCGCCCGCCCCGGCGGCCCGCCCCTCGGGCTCACCGGGCTCCACGCCGTCGACCTGGCCGGCGGCAGCGCAGACGTCATGTACTGGGTGCTGCCCGAGTCGCGCGGCGGCGGCATCGTCGTCGAGATGGCCCGGCGGGTCAGTCGGTGGGCCCTGGACGATCTGGGTCTGCACCGTCTGCGGCTGTGCCACGCGGTCGCCAACGCGGCCTCCTGCCGGGTCGCGGAGAAGGCCGGATACGCCTTCGAGGGCACCATGCGCTCCTCGCTGCTGCACGGGGACGGCTGGCACGACGAGCACCTGCACGCACTCGTCGCCGGGGACGCCTGATCCCCGGCGGTGGCGAGTGGTCGCTCGGCACGCACCTCCGACTCACGCCTGACCAGGCGTAGCGGGACAGCCCTTCAGCGGGCACTCACGCCAGAACCAATCTGCAGCAGCTGCGATGCCGAACGCGGCATACCGATGTAAGGACAGCGCACGGAGTCCCGGTCTCGAATCGCCCATCGGCGTACCCGTGGACTCAGCTGTGTGTTGTCGATCCGGACTACGCCGTCCGGCAGCAGTTGTCCCATGGTGTTCGCCGGATCGTTGAGCGCCACCGTGCACTTCGCAATGCTGCCGTTGGCTCGGATACGAACGAATTCGGCCGTGCGGCACAGCAGACATCCATGTGCCCGGGTTCCTCGTGCGCGGTCGGATCGCTCCGGAGCGCGCTTTCGAGCGCCTTTACGGCTTTGGCGCGCTCCGCCCATGGAAGAACTTCGATCGACTCGTCGTTGGGGCCGCCCCTCCGCTCGACGGGTCTGAGGTTGACGGAGAAACGGTCGTCGTCGAGAAAGGTGTCACGAACCTGTGCCAGGAATTCCGGCAGGCAGGGCAGCGTGGCGGGAGTGAGATGGATTCGGAGAACAACCTGGACCGGCAGAGTGCTGGCCCGGATCGCCAACAGGCTGTCCCAAATGCGTTGAAACGAGCTGCTGCCGTTGACCCTGCCGCGTGAGCTGTCGTGTACGGCTTGCGGGCCGTCCACGGGTGGCAGGCGGTGCCGGCACAGAATCGACGGCCCATGCTGTGCGGCGGTCGGGGAGGGGCGGACCTGCGCGGGACGCGGTCCGAGTGCATCCGGACTCGTCCCCGGGCGCCGGACGCCATGTGTCGTCATGCAGCAGACTCAAGTTCGAGCTAGTCGCCGGCCGGCCTGCGCCAGAAGTCCGTGGGTAGGTCTTCGACTTCGAGGGCTGCCTGGTGAAGATCGGCGGCGACCGGCAGCAGCGCGGTGTAGACCGGGTCGCCGTCGGCGGCCATACGCTCAATGACGTGGGCATTGGTGCGGGCCCGCTGGGCGACAACGGTCCCGAACGCCGCGCGGTCGCCGTCGTACCCATAGGCATCGAGCAGCAGGTGCAGGCGCCGGGACCGGTCCTCGAATGCCGTGAAGCCGGTCTTCTCGGCAAACCGGCGGGCGTGCAACGGCACCCAGGTCAACGCCATGAAGGCCAGGTCGAACTCGCGTGACGAAGGCCCGGCGGTGTCCCAGTCGAAGAACCCGGTCAGACTGCCGTCGTGCCACACCGCATTCCACGGGGCCGCGTCATGGTGACCGATGATCAGACCGGGCCGCCAGGTCTGTCCGGCGAGCCATCGCACGCCCTCCGGCGGGACGAACTCCGCGGTCGCGTCATGCAATCGTCGGGCCCACCGGCCGACGCCTTCCAGCGCGGTGTCCGAGTACACCCACGCAGGCCAGGGCAGGTCCTCGCCGGCCGTCTCGCCCACAAGATGGGTCACGACCTCGCGTTGCTGGTCGTCCACCCCCAGCACTCGGGGCGCACCGTCGAACCCCACGGCTTCCAGGTGGCGCAGCACCGCGTGCACGCCGGGCGTCCACGGCTGCAGGGGCCGGTGCACCGCATCCCCGATCCGCACTGCGCCCACGGTCCTGCCGCCGGGCAGACGCTGTTCTTCCATGCGCTGGTTGTATCGCATGCCGATCGTTTGCACCTTTCCTTTTCCCGGCCGCTACCGGTACGCCGGCGAGCTCGCCCACCACTCGGACGCGTGTGTAGCGCCGCCGCACCGAATTTCACAGGCGCCTTTCTGATGACTGTGCTTTCTTGATGGTGCGCCGGACCTCCTGGCACCTCACCCACCTTTCGAGGGGACAGCCCCATGAACTCCGCTCACGAACCCCGCATCGCAGTCGTCGGTGCCGGCCTCGGCGGCCTTTCCTTAGCCCGTGTCCTGCAGCTACACGGCTGCTCCGTCACCGTCTTCGAGTCGGAGGCTGCCACCGGCGCCCGATCCCAGGGCGGCAGCCTCGACATACATGGCGACACCGGCCAGGCCGCCCTGCGCGCGGCGGGCCTGCTCGACCGGTTCCGCACCCTGGCCCGCCCCGAAAGCCAGGAGTGGCGGGTGCTCGACCCCGCCACCGCCACCGCCCTGCCCTTCCCGGGACCCGTCCACGACGACCACAGCCCGGAGATCGACCGCGGCCAACTGCGCGGCCTGTTCCTGGAATCCCTCGCCGAGGGCACCGTCCGATGGGGCAACGCCGTCACCGGTGCCACCCCCCTCGGGGACGGCACCTGGCGCCTGCGCCTCGACAACGGCACCACCGAGGACACCGACCTGGTCGTCGGCGCCGACGGCGCCTGGTCGCGCATCCGCCCAGCGCTGTCGGACGCCACACCCGGCTATGCCGGTGTCACCTTCATCGAGACCGGCTTCGACGACTGCGACACCCGCCACCCCGCCCTCGCACGCATGGTCGGCAACGGCACCCTGCTGGCGACGGCCGACAGCAAGGCCCTCATCGCCCAACGCAACAGCAACGGCCACATCCGCGTCTACATCGCCTTCCGCGCCCCGCAGAACTGGCAGGTTGCCGCCGACGTGGAACTCGACGACACGGCGGCCGTGCGCACACACCTGCTGAAGATGTTCGACGGCTGGGACGAGAGCCTGCTCCACCTCCTACGGCACCACGACGGCGGGTTCGTCGACCGGCCCGTGTTCGTCCTGCCTGCCCCGCACACCTGGGACCACGTCCCTGGCATCACGCTGCTGGGCGACGCCGCGCATCTGATGCCGCCCGTCGGGCTCGGTGCCAACCTCGCCATGCTCGACGGCACCGACCTCGCCCAGGCCCTCATCACCGAATCCAGCGTCGACGACGCCGTCCGCGCCTATGAGAGCCTCATGCTGCCCCGCTCGGCCCAGGCCGCCCAGGGCTGCGCCGAGGCACTCGACGACCTCATTCCCCCGACGGATTCCTGAGCAAGCGCCCGCCACCGCCACCCTTCCGCGATCACGCCACCGCGTCGGCATGGTGAGAAGCCGAGCTAGCGGCGGCGGGTCGGCCGGGTCCGCCCGTGCCGTCGTACTCGCCGGGCGACCAGCACCACGACGGCGGCCGCCGCCATCGCGCCGGCGGCACGTTTGGCCACCGGCAGCGCGGCCGCTCGCACGAGGTCCAGTGCCTCCGGCTCCTCCTGAGCGGGTCGTTCCGGTGCCTCGTCCTGCGCGTCGGCGCCTAGGGGAGACCGCTCGGCCAGCCGCTGCGCGAGGCACGCCGCGAACTGCCCCACCAGCCGGTCGCCCACCTCCGCCAGCACACCGCGCCCGAACTGCGCCGGACGCCCCGTCACCGTCAGATCCGTCAGCACCGACACCGCCGTACCCCCGTCGCGCTCGCTCAGCGTGCCGGTGACCGTCGCTCTGGCCGTTCCCTGCCCCCGTGTCTCCCGGCCGCTCGCCACGAGCACCATCCGGTGCACCGTCTCGTCCTGCTCCTCGAAGACCGCGGTGCCCCGGTATGCCACGGTGACCGGCCCTACCTTGACCTTCACCGAGCCGGTCACGGTCGTGCCGTCGTACTCCTCCACCACCGCGCCGGGCAGGCACGGCGCGACGCGTTCGATGTCGAGGAGCGCGTGCCAGGCGTCGTCGACCGCGACGGGGACGGTGAACTGGTGGTGCAGCTCCATGACTTCCTCCTCGCAGTCAGGGCGCGGCGGGCGGGTGGATGGCCCCGGCGGTCGTGGTCAGAGGAGCGCCGCTGCCGCCCCAGCGCAGGGCGACGATCTCGGCGGCGACGGACACGGCCACCTCCTCGGGCGTACGGGCGCCGAGGTCCAGCCCCAGCGGCGAGCGCAGCCGGGACAGCTCGGCCTCGGTGAGGCCGGCCTCGGTCAACTGTGTTCGCCGCTCGTCGTGGGTTCGTCGGCTGCCCATCGCCCCGATGTAGGCGGCCGGCCGGCGCAGGGCCTCCTCGAGCAGCGGCACGTCGAACTTCGGGTCGTGGGTGAGGACGCAGATCACTGTGCGCTCGTCGGTGTCGGTGCCCCCGAGGTAGCGGTGCGGCCATTCGGCGACGACCTCGACGCCCGCCGGGAAGCGCTTGGGTGTGGCGAACACCGGACGGGCGTCGCACACGGTGACCCGGTAGCCGAGGAAGTCGCCGATACGGGCCACTGCGGCCGCGTAGTCGATCGCGCCGAAGACCAGCATGCGCGGCGGCGGCGCGAACGACTGCAGGAACACCGCCACCGAGTCCTCGCGGCGTTCCCCGCGCGGCCCGTAGTGCCTCAGGAGCGAGGCGCCGAGGGCGAGTTCGCCGCGCGCGTCGGCCGTGACCGCGACATCCAGGCCGGCCGCGCCGAGCGTGCCGGCCTCGGTGCCCTGCCAGACGGCCAGGGTGGCCCCGCGCGGGGCGGGTCCGTCGACCACCGTGGCCACGGTCACCGGTTCGCCCGCGGCGACGGACGCGGCGACCGCCCCGAAGCCGGGGTCGGTCTCGGGCGTCACGGGCCTCACCAGCACGGTGATCTCGCCTCCGCAGGTGAGCCCGACCGCGAACGCGTCCTCGTCGCTGTACCCGAAGGTCTCCAGCCGCGCCTCGCCGCTCGCCACCACCTCCTGCGCGAGCTCGAACACGGCCCCTTCCACGCAGCCACCGGACACACTGCCCACGACCTCGTCGGACCCCACCGCCATGGCGGCGCCGGGCCCGCGCGGCGCGCTGCGACTGACCGCGACGACCGTCGCCAGACCGAACGGGGTCCGGTCCGCGTACCAGCGCTCCAGCGCCGACAGGATCTCACGCACGCTCCGCTCCTCTCCCACCGATCACGGGGACGCCACCAGGCTCCGCCCCGCGCACCACCGCCGCGAGCCGCTCCAGAGCCGCCAGACTGTGCCCCTCGACGAAGGCGTCCACGCTGGGCAGGGCCGCCGCCATCCCGGCGGCCAGCGGCGCGTAACCGGGCCGGGCCTTGCGCGGGTTGGCCCAGACCACCCGGTGCGCCAGCCCGTGCAAGCGGCGCATCTGCGCGCCGAGCAGCTCCGGATCACCGCGCTCCCAGCCGTCCGAGAGCAGCACGACGACGGCGCCGCGCGCCATGCCGCGCTGTCCCCAACGGTTCAGGAACTCGCGCAGCAGCTCGCCGAGGCGGGTACCGCCGCGCCAGTCCGGCACGGCCGCGGCCAGGGCAGCCATCGCCAGCTCCGGGTCGCGGTGCGAGAGTTCCCGGGTCACCCGGGTCAGCCGGGTGCCGATCGTGAACACCTCCGTACGGCCCCCGCGCACCGCGGCATGTGCGAACCGCAGCAGCGCGTCGGCGTACGGCGCCATCGAGCCGCTCACGTCGACGAGCAGCACGACCCGGCGGGGCCGGTCCACGCGCGCGTGCCGCCGCAGGCGGGCCGGCTCCCCGCCGCGCCGCAGCAGTTCTCGTACGGTGCGACGCGGGTCGACGTCCCCGCGCCGGGCGGAGCGCCGCCGGGCCGAGCGCCGGGTCCGCCCGGACAGGGCGAACGCGGCCAGCAGCCGGTTGAGATGGGCCCGCTCGGCGGCGTCCAGCTCGCCGACGTCGCGGTGCCGCAACACCTCGACGGCGCTGGCGAGCGCGGCCGTCGGCGGCCCCAGCGGCTCGCTCTCGCCCGGGGCCCGGCTCCCGGCGGGAGCGTCCCGCGCGACGAGCCGCAGCCGGGGCGGAGGAGCATGCCGCACCACCCGGCGGGCGGGCTCGTCCGACGGCCCGAAGTACGCGGCGAACACGCGCTCGTACCGCTCCAGGTCGTCGTGCCCGCCGCACAGTGTCGCCCGCCCCGCCCAGTGGACGTCGGCACGCACCCCGGGCCGCAGCACGTCCACGGCGCGCAGGAAGGCGTACGCCCGCTCGGTGCTCGCCTCGACCCCCGCCGCCCGCAGTGCGCGCACGAACCCGAGCAACACGGCGTCCGCCCCCACCGTCCCGGCCGCATCCCATGGTCGGCCCGAACGCGGGGGCCCGCCGGGGCAGGGCCCGCTCGCGCCGGGTCCCGCTGGGGTGCCCGTGGTGGTGTCCGCCGGCCTGCCCGGACCGCGGGGAGGCTGCTCCCCGGACCCCGAAGGTCCGTTCGCGCTGCGTGTCGGTCCGGCCACGTCGATCACGTCCCCCGCGACGCCAGGACCGCCGCCAGATCGAGCCCCCGCGCCCGGTCCGCGTCCTCCCGGTACTTCAGCACCGACCCCAGCGTCGCCACGGCCAGCTCCGCGTCCACCTCGCTCGCCCCCAGCGCGTCCAGGGCCTCGGCCCAGTCGATCGTCTCCGCCACGCCTGGCGGCTTGAGCAGGTCCGCACCGCGCAGCGCCTGCACCAGCGCGGTGACCTGCTCGGCCAGCCGTGCCGACACCTGCGGCAACCGGGTCCGCACGATGGCCAGTTCGCGGGCGAAGGAGGGATGGTCGAACCAGTGGTAGAGACACCGCCGTTTCAGCGCGTCGTGCACCTCGCGGGTCCGGTTCGAGGTCAGCACCACCACCGGCGGCTCCTCGGCACGCAGCGTGCCGAGTTCCGGGATCGTGACGGAGTACTCGGACAGCAGCTCCAGCAGGAACGCCTCGAACTCGTCGTCGGCCCGGTCGATCTCGTCGACCAGCAGGACCGACGGCTGCGTCTGAACGGCCAGCAGCAACGGCCGGGCGATGAGGAAGCGCCGGTCGTACAGCTCGCTCTCCAGACGGTCCGCGTCGTTCACCCCGGCCGCCTCGGCGGCCCGCAGGTGCAGCAACTGCCGCGGGAAGTCCCAGTCGTACAGGGCCTGCGAGGCGTCGATGCCCTCGTGGCACTGCAGACGGATCAGCGGTGCGCCGAGCGCCTCGGCCAGCGCGGTCGCGAGCGCGGTCTTCCCCACGCCCGCGTCGCCCTCGCAGAAGAGCGGCCGGTGCAGCCTCAGTGCCAGGAAGCACGTGACGGCCAGCCCTTCGTCGACGAGGTACCCCGTCTCCTCCAGGCGGCCCCGCACCTGCTCCGGGTCGTCCATCCGGGTGATCGGCGCTCACCCCATTCCGGTGGCGGTCAGCACCGCCCGCTTGGTCAGCACCCGCGCGAGGTGCTCCCGGTACTCGGGCGAGGCCGACAGGTCCTGCGACGGCCGGGTGCCCTCGGCCGCCGCCTCGGCGGCCCGGGCCTGGGCACATCTTCGCAACCGGCGCGCCCGGGAACCAGCCCCCTCCCCCGTCATGAGGGCGCTGCGAGCCGGTGGGCCGCCTCGGTCCGGCGAGC